>JALTLP010000001.1 GCA_027001895.1 Chromatiales bacterium
GCAACGAAGGCAAAGCCAGTTATGAACTGGCAAGCAAGCAAGAAGACAGCACTTCCCAACCGGCTCAAAAACAGGAACGAAAAATTGCTGAAGAAGCCGTTATTAAACAGGTGGCACCCGCTACACCACGGCCTGTCAACATTCAACCTCAAGTAGGCATCTTTACTAAAATCTGGCGTGCCCTGTTTGGTACAGGTGAAACCAAAAAGACACAAACAAGCAATCGCAATCGTTCCAATAACCAGAACCGAAATACAAACCGCAATCGTAATAATCAACGTCGCAATTCAAACCAGAACAGACGGGATAACCAACGCCCTAACCAGCGTCAACAAAGGCCGGCCAAACAACAGGATCAATCGGCAAAATCCGGTCAACAACAGACAAACATGCAACAAGCCGGGCAAAATAAACAAGCTGGTGAGCAAAAACAACAAAACAAACAACCAGGCGGTAATACGCGGAATAACCGACGTCGCCGTAATAACCAGAATCAGAATCGTCGCACGGATAATCGCAATACAAATCCAAATCAGCAAACCGATAAAAACAGCTCTGCACCCGTAACGACAGATAAACAGACTGACAAAAACCAGAACACGACACCTCGTGGTTCAACTAACGACAAACAACAACAGCAGACTCAACAAAAAACTGAGCAAGCCGAAACGCGGCATACTGAACCACGGTCACAAACAAATACCGCAACAGAACCGAATGCCGCACACTCTGAAAAAGCAAAACCGGTAGAAACCAAACCAGTTGCTGCGAATCAGGAAGCGTCCAAGCCGATGGAAACCAAACCGGTTGCAGCGAATCAGGAAGGGCCCAAGCCGGTAGAAACCAAACCGGTTGCAGCAAAACAGGAAGCGCCCAAGTCGATGAAAACCAAACCGGTTGCAGCAAAACAGGAAGCGCCCAAGTCGATGAAAACCAAACCGGTTGCAGCAAAACAGGAAGCGCCCAAGTCGATGGAAAGCAAAATAATAGCTAGCCCCAAACAGGATAATACGCCCAGACCTGTTGACACAAAACCAACGACACCTGAACCAAAGTTAAACCAGGTAGAAACAAAACCGATTCAACAACAGGCAACGCCTCACTTAACACCAAAAAAACCTGAGACTGTAAAACCTGCTGCGCCCAAACCAGCACCAGAACCTGTTGCCAAACCAGCACCAGCCGAAAATGTAAAACTAACCCAGGTATTTACAAAACCATCTGACGATTAAATAGAACATATAACCCCGGTTTTTTACCTGTCATTCCCGCGTTCTCTTAGCGGGAATGACAGACAAGTTAAATAAAAAGTTTAAACGTTAACTGGACAACTGTATTGAGTTATCAAGACTGACTTTTATTTTTTTGAGTAAAATCAATTAAACCTGAAGAAGCATTTTCAAGCATATCAAACACTTTCTCAAATCCTTTGGTGCCACCATAGTAGGGGTCGGGCACTTCATCAAAATCCAGTCCCGTTGCAAATTCTAAAAATAATTTTAACTGATCGCTCGATGCTGTTGGACACAATTGTTGTAGCATTATCAGGTTATCCTTATCCATGGCTAAAACCAGTTCAAACCGGTCAAAATCAGCAACGGTAACTTGACGCCCACGTAAATCACTTAAATCAATACCGCGCGATTCAGCCGCCTGCAGTGCACGATGGTCAGGTGGAGAGCCAACATGGTAGGCATGTGTACCAGCTGAATCCAGCTCATATAAATCCGCCAAACCTTTCTCCTCTACCATATGTCGGAAAATACCCTCAGCGGTTGGAGAACGGCAAATATTGCCCATACACACGAATAAAATAGATGTTTTTTCTTTGTTTTTCATGATTTGATAAAATATCGAGTTAATTAATAGCGTCAGAAGATTTTACTCACTCACACTTCGATTAGCAATTCGATATTACAGCTCATTTTTACGGTTATTTTATACAGGTAACACAACTTGCAATTATTTTTCTACCCATATGTTCATTACGTTGTGGGCGTTTAATTCCATCAATCCTGCTCATACTTGCATACAATGCATTTTCTGCTTGTATCACTGAGTATTCGTGTTTATACGGGTAACGAAAATGATTCATACCACCTTGCTGTATAAATTCTTCGGTGTTAACCAGCATACTTAAAGCATGCAAAAGTTCATGTAGAAGCGCATCGGCCGGTGACGCAATACAGACAAAGTTGTGTTTGCAACCATTGTTAAATTTAAGCATGGCAGCAGATCGGCTATTAAACTGAATTGTTGCACTGTCGACATTTAATGCGTTGCCTTTTGCGATAGTTGACCAGGTATTCTGGTTATAGTTAAGTGTCCAGTCTTTTGATTGAAGCTTTGTTAATAACGTCACGACGTGGGGAAACTGGCTGTAATATTTGGCCATCTCTTCCAGGTCAGATTGAATATAATCCGGATCGGACGGCTTTTGCTTATAATGGGTTGAAAGAATTTTAAATATTTTATCAACATCGTGATTTTTTTTCTTTGTCAGTATTTCTCGGGATTGAGGATTTTTAAATGAATATGTAACCAGACTAATTTTAAACTCAGCGACTGGATTGGCTATATTATCTGAAGCGGCGAAACTGAAAGGTATATACAAGACCATTAAACTGCATAAATGTTTTAGTAAACCGAGTGGTTGATTATTTTTAACTATATATGACGGAATAGTTAAAATTTCGTGAAAGTACGTACACTTTTTCTTTATATTCATTACTGCTGACCGTACAAAATGGTGAAGTTATGTACAGATTAGCGGCTTAAATGACGGGTTCTTGAGGTTGCGTTTTTAGGGAAATATTTGGATAATAATCAGTAAGATAGGAAAGCTAAACCGGTTCGGGAAGCTGATTGTAATGCTACGTCCTTGAAACATAAATTTAGACTTTATAAATCCCCCCCCGCCTTTGCAGGAGGCAGACTCTACGCGGGAATGGCATATTAAAATTTATTTATAATAGTAGAACATCGGCATAAAAATACAGAAATAACAATTATTTGTGCTGCCTGATACAACGATACTAGGATGGAATAAATTCAATAGGAAAAGTAACCGTTATTTTTTCTTCGCCACTATGCCCGAATTTAAACTGTTTAACTCTGGCAATAATACGCCGTTCTAAAGATGGATCGTTAAGTTCACTAACGACAATCTTTACATTTTCCACCTCACCAGATGCCGCAATGGTAATTTCAAGAATCAACTTACCTTTTAAACCCGGGTTCTTTCTGCGCGCACGATTATATAATGAATAAAGTTTACTCTTGTTCTGATCAAAAGTAATCGTAACCTGTTCTTCAAGTCGTATACTTGCTTTCGCCGCTGCACGACGCACAGGCTTGCTTACCGTATTGTTTGCCAATAACGAAGCTCTGAAGTTACTCAGCTCTTTATTTGATAATTTTGTACGACTAGTGGTAAGTATTTGTGTTTTTTCTCCTATGCCACCACTACCTGAATTCATGTCACGAGCAAGAATACTGTTATCTAGCGATATTGCTTTTGCGCTTCCTTTTGAACGGCGACCGGAAACCATTGTGCTGATAACATTTGTATCCATTAAATCAGCGAGCTCGCTGTTTAATGCCAGTAGGCCACTGATTTCAGCTTTTTTTCGTGCCTTTTTCATTGCTTTGGTTAAAGCCTTGTTTTTTGTGGTTTTGTTTGGTGGCTGTTTTTTTACTCTTAATTTTAACCTGGGTTTTGGCAAGGGTAACGGTTTTTGTTTTGGTTGGACTGTTTTTGGTTTTCTATTTTCCGTTAAAAATTTGGCTATGCGTTCAGGGACTATTGTTTGTACCGTTCTAACCTGAGGCGGAAGAATAATTGTAGAAGCCAGAAAACCTGTCGCAAGCACAATCGTCAGTACAGTTAACAATATAACTTTAAAACGGAAATCCGTTTTATTTTCAGGCGACCAGTTTAAGGATAGTCTATTATATTCAGTAATAGCTGTCATAAACCTGGTTCTCTTATTGAAAGGTTCAAATGAAAAATATCGTTACTGGCAATCAACTTTGCACCTTCTTTAATTTTTGTATTGCCGCGAACGAAATTTGCGTATAGTTTGCTTCACGACAGGTCGCAAGTATTTTACGCAAAACTTCATAAGAAATTGTTTCATCACCCATAATAGTGACGGGTTTTCCTGTGTTTGTTATATTTTTACTTGCGGAAGCACTTCTTGCATACTGAAAACCTAATTCCTCTTTTAATTCCGGTATGTAGGTAATCTCTTTGGTTGTATTTAAAACCTGGTCAACACCTGCCACCCTTCTTCCTGAAACCAGAATATCTTTTTTCGTTACTGATATAACGAGCGTTTCCTTTGGTGCTTTGGTTGCAACCGAGGTTGGCAGTTTTATTTGCTTGCTGTCAGGCAGTTTTTGTGAGTTATTTGAATTAACTAATAAAAAGAAAACCAGAATTGTAAAAATATCCATTAAAGAAACCAGATTGAGCGAGGTTTTTTTTCGGAACTTCTGATAACGCGCAAGTCGGCGTTCACTAAAGGAGCTTGACATCAGTTTACTTCCTTTATCGAGGCAGTCTTTATGCTGTTGACTATTACTGGTGCATCACCAATCGAGATATCCGGGAACAGCTCGACAGTTTCAACAGAAGGAAACTGAATAACGTTAGCAGAGCGAACCTTATCCATAACACTGATTAATGTTTTATAGTCAACCTTCTTGTCCAGCAACAATGTTATATTTTTTTCTTCCGGAAAACGCCTCTTGATTTCCAGTAATATATCGGTAAAGGCTTTCCAGTTTGTGTTTTTTTTGCTGCGAGGAAACCTTTTGATAACTCCGAGACTTGCATCCTGTATCTCAAATACGTTTTCACGAACAACCATCTCCAACTGCAATTTTATCTTTTGTTGTTGTTTGGCTTTAGCATTCAGTGGCGGTAAATTTAATTCAAGGATGGTTAAGCGTGAGAATACCGCAGTTATTAATAAAAATGGTATAAGAATAACCATTAAATTCATAAAAGCGGTAATATCCATTTCCGCAGCTTCTTTTTTAAGTTTTTTACTATAACGTTTCATAATTTACACTTATGCGGGTGCGTTAACATCGTCCATCAGGTTTAAACATTTAACCGCAGACATTTCCAGCACTTCGACGAGTCGTGCAGTTTTATTGTTTAAATAGGATGAGGTTAAAATAAGCGGTATGGCAACAATCAGCCCAAAAGCAGTTGTATTCATTGCCACTGAAATACTTGCAGATAACAAATCCGCTTTTGCAGCGGCTTCCGCCCCTGCTACTGCTGTAAAAGCCTGTATTAGACCAATAATTGTTCCAAGCAATCCCAGCAAGGTTGCCACATTGGCAAAGGTTGCCAGGTAATGCGTACGTTGTTCGAGGTCGGGCATAACTTCCATAATGCCAGATTCAAAAGCCGACTCAACAAGCTCACGTCTGGCTTTTGCACGCTGGCGAGCAAAGCCATAATTCAACACCACGGCAAGAGGTGTTTTGCTTTTATGGGTAAATTGATGTGCACGCTGAAAGTCGGCAGCTTTTAACATCGGGGTGAGTTGCGACCATATTTTGTTCGTTTTTCTGAATGTAGACGATAAAAACAAATACCGTTCAATTGCAATAGCAAAACCAATGGCCAGTACAACCAGGATAGGATACATAAATGGGCCACCTGTTTGAAAAAACTTGATAATTTCCATAGAACACCTCTTTTTTTATTTATTCAATATTTTTCTACTGACTGTTACTCAAGATAACGCTTTATTAAAAACATTTAGTACCATCCTGCCTTGTTGCCGGATTATTTTAGCTGGCATAATGATTTCCACCTGCATGGTAATGACGATTTATATTTTCACATGAATTCACTTTTAATAATTTCTGTTGGTTTTTACATATAAATTATTTACCGGTTATATTGATAACACTGCTATTATAAAAGAACGCTGCACTTTTCCGCTTAAATGTCACATTGTTCTCTCGTGTAAAAGACTACATTATTTCTGCGCAAAACCAAATAGATGCAAAAACAGTGGTCATGACACAACCCTTTAATTCAGGATAAATATGTAAAATACGCATTGTCTCTCAGACCACAACATCGTGTTCTGTTTTTTCAGAATCAATATCAATTTGGTTTAATTGTTTTTCCAACTGCAATAAAATGGCTCTGCGTTGCTTTCTATAATCATCAAAGGATATTTGATTACAGGCATAATCCTCTGAGAGTGATAATATGATTGCTGATTCTTTTAAGTCACTCATTTAATTATTTATCTCGCGCAATACTCTGAACCCGGTATATTTATCTGCATCACCAATAGAATCAGTTTGTGTATTGAAATTACAATTTTCCATAGGCGAATTATATGAGCCACCCACTGCGACTAACTCCCGACCTTTATCATAAACCCACTCTCTTGCGTTACCAACGTAATTGACCATACCCCATTGATTTGGCATACCAACATTACTTGCAAACAAACGCTCGCCTTTTTCTATACCACGTGTTCTTAAATAACAATTCCTGTTCGGATCAAGTGTGCTGATATCCGCTTTTGCAGCGTACAGCCATTCTGATTTTGATGGTAGCCGGTATTTTTTCCCTGTTTTCTTTGTCAGCCATTTCAAATATGCTTTAACAACCGTAAAGGGTATATCAGTGGCAGGCAGTTCACCATTATCCGTTGTGTCTGGATCACACAAGGCGCTATCTTTACAGAATTTATTCAGTGAATTAATTGAAACCTCGTATTTACTAATCGCAAATGAGTGATTCTGATCTTTACCCGTAATCACAATAAGTTCCGGGCTTGTACCGGCAATACCCTTGAGCTTGTCCTTGCAGACAGTGCGTTTACCTCGCGCACCCAAGCCTGCAATTGAAGCATTACAGGGGTCACGAGGCATAATGCGGATTGCAGCAATCAGGCTGTTATTTTTAAATATCCTTAATGCATACTTTTTATATTCATATGCTTTTTCAGGAAAAGGCTTGCCTAATTCAGTTATGCACGAGACTAACCTTTTAATAATTTTTGGCCTGAGTTTTCGATACTTTGTCAAATCATATGACTGAAGTTTTTTTACTGCCACATCGATATTACGCATATTAAGCTTTGACTGACAGCGCAATTGCTGATTGACATTATTAAGTGCAATAGAAAACAGTTCGATACGTTTTCTTTTGTTTTCCTGCTTATTTGTTTTTACTGTATTTTTCTGTGCCAGTACATCTACATGTCTTTTTCTGTTTTGCTTAAACTTTCTTATTGCGCTGGCTAATAAAACACTCTCGTTATCCAGTTCAGTTGAATCATTGGCATAACGCTTCGCATTTTCGATTAAATTTTGAGTGTGTATAAATTTACCCGCAATACGATTTTTACGTATTGCCTGTAGATATAACTGATATATTTCTATTGTCGCCGATTGCATCCAGTCATAAAACGATACGCTGTCTTTTTCTATGGCTAAAGACTTACTCAACCCCTTGAAATTTTCAAGCATTTTATTAAGAGCAGAATATTCCTGCCACAACTGGTTTTGCCAGGTTGCTGAAAATTCCGGATTCTGTAACAGGGTTTTCAGTGTTCTGCGATGAAAGTTAAGTTGCAGTTCAAATTCAACCTTACTGCGTATATCAGACTCAGACAGTTCCGGACGTGTCTCACTTGTTAGCTGAGAATAGGCAAACGCAGTCGCCAGACCAAAAAACAGCAGAAACACTGGTAACACAATATTTCGCTTCGACTTTTTACTGACAAGATTCAAAAATTCTTCTACAGATGCCAGCCTGTCATCTCGTTTAAATGCCAGCGCACTCTTGATTGCTTTCCACTGACGTTTATTTATATTGCTGATACGCTGTGGCACCATGCCCTGCCGCATTGCCTCATCTGCCGGTAACTTATTAAATGGATGAACACCTGTAAATAATTCATAAGCAATACAGCCAAGTGCATAAATATCATCTCTTGCATCGGGTTGTAAGCCTTGCAGCATTTCCAGGCTGGCATAGGCCGGTGTGAGGGCACCAAGATTACCTGCATCGAAAACGGTGCGATCTTCTGCTGCCCCATCCAGTCCGGCAACTTTTGCAACTGCTCGGGCAATGCCAAAATCAAACACCTTGGTCACACCGGAATTTGTTACAAATATATTCCCGGGTTTAAAATCTGAATGAATGATGTTCATCTCATGTGCATATATTAATGCCTCGCACATAGAGGTTAAAATACTCCATGCGTCATCACTCGGCAAACCGGTTGACTTGTATTGACGTATTATCCGGTCAAGCGGTTTGCCATCCATAAACTCCATTGTCATAAAGACAACATCGCCATCACGGTCAAAATCATATACATTAACAATATTGGGGTGTGCAATACGTTGAGACTTTCGAGACTCACGTTGAAGTGAAATAAAGGCTTCCGGATGAGACTTGAATTCTTCACTTAAAACCTTGATTGCCACATACGGGTCACGGTCTTTTGCTTCAACTTTTAATAAATCTTTTGCCTTATAAACAACGCCCATTCCACCGGAACCGATTACTTTTGCTAGTATAAAACGTTCTTTTAATACACCATGATGTCCTGCAGATTGTTTTTTATATGAATAGGCATG
>JALTLP010000002.1 GCA_027001895.1 Chromatiales bacterium
GTAGTAGATGAAGCAGACCGAATGCTCGACATGGGATTTTATGACGATATCATGCGCATCATCCACTTCACCCCCATTCAAAGACAAACGCTGTTATTCTCGGCAACCTACCCGGAACAGATAAAAAGCATTAGCAAGTCCATCCAGAAAAACCCGCTGGCTGTACATGCCGAATCCACTGCGGCAGAGAATAAAATCAAACAGGTGTTTTACGAAATACAAAAAGGTGAACGTGCAAAAACACTCGTTAATTTATTACGGCATTACAAACCGGAATATTGTGTTGTGTTTTGCAACCGCAAACAACAATGCAATGAGCTTGCAGCAGATTTATGGCAACAAGGTTTTCATGCCCGGGCTTTGCACGGCGATCTGGAACAAAAAGATAGAGACCGAGTCCTGGTACAATTTTCTAATAAAAGCAGTTCAATTCTGATTGCAACCGATGTGGCAGCACGTGGTCTCGATATTAAAGACTTGCCCGCCGTTATAAATTATGAGCTAGCTCACGACCCGGAAATCCATATACATCGTATAGGCCGCACCGCTCGCGCCGGTAAAGAAGGTTTGGCACTCAGTTTGTTTATGGCATCGGAATCTGCCAAAGTGAATGCGATTGAAGAATATCAGAACGGTGCGGTTAAAATAAAAAAACCTGCGTCACTTAACGCCCCGAAACACTATAAACTCGTCCCCTTAATGTCCACCTTGCAAATCAGCGCTGGGCGAAAAAATAAAATACGTGCGGGAGATATACTTGGCGCACTCACCGCAAACACTGGTTTAACCGGCAAGCAAATTGGTAAAATTGATATATTTGATACATGCGCCTTTGTTGCCATAGAGCGACCAATAGCTAAACAGGCGCTACGCATTTTAAGCGAAGGGAAAATTAAAGGCCGCAAGTTTAAAATAAAAAAACTTGGCTAAAGCACCTTAAAAGATGTCATAGCCCGTATTATATTTTCAACAAACAAGCCCATCTAAACCTTGAACTGCCTGATAATTTTTTGCAGTGAATCAGATAAACTTTCAACCTGTACTGCCGCAGCACTGGTGTCCTGTGTGTTTTTAAAAGTCGAATCCGCTTCTGAGCTGATTTGCACCACACTACGATTCATTTCTTCTGCGACTGAACTTTGTTCTTCGGCCGCCGTGGCAATTTGCGTGTTCATTTCTTTAATCGAAGTCACCGCACGGGTAATATCATCAATTGCCGAACTGGCATTACTTGCCTGTTCGACGCTGTTTTGTGCCTGTTCGTGGCCACGTTCCATTGCGTTAACCGCTTCACTCGCGCCAATTTTTAATTTATCCAGCATAGTGCGAATTTCTTCGGTTGAGTCCTGAGTGCGAGCAGCAAGGGTACGGACTTCATCTGCAACAACAGCAAAGCCTCGGCCTTGCTCACCGGCACGTGCAGCCTCAATAGCAGCATTGAGTGCCAGCAAATTTGTTTGTTCAGCTATGCCATTAATAACGGCAACAATATTATCAACACTGTTGGTATCGTCACCAAGTCGATTAATTGTTTGCGATGCCTTTTCAATTCCTTCGGCTAAACGGTTAATGCTATTCATATTTTCAGACACTAAACTATGCCCCTGCAATGCTGCATTGTCCGCATCAGTTGCAGCATGTGCTGCCAGGCTGGCATTTTGCGCCACTTCCTGAACCGTCGCACTCATTTCATTCATGGCCGTTGCAACCTGTTCTGTCTCAGAACACTGGTTTTCCATGCCCTGATTGGTCAGAGTGGCTGCGCTCTGTAATTGCGCGGCCGCGGCAGATAATTCGCCGGCGGATGTTGAAACCTGCTGAATGATATCCTGCAAACTGGTATTCATATCATTAATCGACTGTGTCAGTTCGGCCAGCTCGTCGTTTCCTGAAACAGGAATTAAACTACCCGTCAGGTCACCGGATGCAATCAGTTTGGCGCGCGCGACAACACGTTCAAGCGGCACTGTAATCACCTTGCCAATATATAGCGCAACCCGAAGGGTTTTACCCCGATTTTACGGACACATCAAAAAAGAACGATAATAGTCGTGGAGGTGTGTCATGCAACAACGCAGAAAATACTCAGATGAGTTCAAAAAAGAAGCAGTTATATTAGCCAATCAGT
>JALTLP010000003.1 GCA_027001895.1 Chromatiales bacterium
CGCGGCAATCTTGTTGCAAATCAAAAAAACAGATTGCTTCGTCGTTTCACTCCTCGCAACGACAAAAACGGTCATTGCGAGCGCACGCAGTGAGCGCGGCAATCTTGTTTTTTTGTTCAAATTATTTCGCCTAAAGCGCGGTAGTGACAGGCGAAACAAAAAATGCAATTAAACTGCACAGCAACTGACAAAATATTTTTAAAATAAATAAAAATTGCTTTACCACTTAGTGCTACACAACAACTAAAATCCTCGACAGGCACAGGCTTGACTTATTGATCATTCGACAAACTAATATTCTCCGGTGCCACTGATCCGGCAGTTAAAACAAATGTCATCGCTTCATCCATGGTCCAGTCTGTTGCGATTAATTTTTCGGTTGGCACAATTTCCATATAACCTGAAGTCGGGTTAGGTGTGGTTGGAACATAAACGGCAGCAAGTTCACGACCATCGTTGGAATCATTAAACACGTGAGTTACAAAGCCGACTGTTTTCATCTCGGCAGATGGGAAACCGATTAACACAACCCTGTTCAGATTATCGGGTTTTTGCCTGAGTGCAACTATCAATTTTTTTACCGAACCGTAAATGGTTTGTGCAACAGGTATGCGGTTAATCATACGGTCAAATAAACCCAGTATCCGCCGGCCAATAACCCGGGTGGTTGCCCAACCCAGTATATAAAGTGCAATCAGAGTGAAAACACTGGCGATGATTGTCTGAAACCAGCCGGTAAATAACCATCTGGATAGTTCCGGGTGATTTTGCTGGATAGCTGCGGAAAAAACTTCGACCCAGGGTTTCCAGATAAGCATGATATAGGAAAGAAAAAAGTCGAATACCAGCCAGGTTATCCACAGTGGCACTATCGTTAAAATCCCGGTGATAATATATCGTTGAATGTTCATGTATGATGCCCGAATTTAATTAGGGTTAATATTTTGCAATGCTACTGGTTGAGTATGCCGTGTCTATAATACTTCAAATGTGTCTTTAGTTTAACTATTAACTCTAAGCTACTGATATATATCCAAACTCTGAAAACATACATTTTAAAATGTAAATATTTCACTTGCAGCTATATTAAGGAAAGGGTAATTTTATCCTCAGGTTCCCCCAAATATAAAATTAGTGCAACTTTTCGGGTGTCTGGCAGGTTATACAGGTATGGCTGTTGAGCTTGTTTGGTTAGATAACAAATAAATACTTGCAGTAAACGGGGCTTTAATGACAGATATAACTGACAATGAAGTTGGAATGTCAGCTGGTAAATCGCTTTCTAAAACTGATTCAGGTTCTCCTGTTTTACGCCGCATTCTGTCGTTACTGGATGAATTAAATACTTCAACAACGGGCAGCGTGTTGTTTAAACAGATAGAAAGGATTCTCAAAGAAGGTGAAGCCGAGCATGTAAAACGTGAGTCGGTTTTACTGACGATAGTTCAGAATTTTTTAACAGCCTACCTTAAGCACCTCAACCCTGGTTCTTCGTTGCATCTGCAGGTCAAGCTGATTCAAAAGCAACTACAGGAACCGATTAGCAGCATCGAAATACAGTCGTTACGAAAATTTATAGATATGTACCTGTTACATATGGCGCGAATGGAAGTGCTTGATGAGCATATTATTCGTGATGCATTGTTGCCACTGCTTGAATACTACGGTGCTGATAAAAAAGAAACTGTTCCGCACGCAGAATTGTTTACACCGGTTGAGAGCGATTCGCTTCCCATCGACAAGAAGAACCCACTCGAAGATTTAATTGACGAGCTGATTCCAGCTATTAAATCAACACCGGATAAAAAAGCCAAAGATAAATATGAAGCTTACCTTTCTGAACAAACGGATAAATCCTCTTCTGTACGTAGTGAGCTTACTCAGCGAATCAACGAAACAGTCAGCAAGCACGAGCAGTTTGGCGTTATGCTGGAAGTTATTCGTAATGGCTTAAAAGAAGCCAACACCGTTGATGATGTTGAAATATTACGTGAAGCATTGTCTGAAGATGTTGATGGTTTAATCGAAGCACATAAAGTATTGCTGCTTAATCTGGAAGATGCCAGAAAATATTTCCAGATGATAGAAACTGACAGTCGTCACCTTAGCAGTGAACTTGC
>JALTLP010000004.1 GCA_027001895.1 Chromatiales bacterium
TTGGCACCTGTTTCCTTCATTTCAAGCAAACCCCTGGCACCATCGTCACCCATACCCGTCAAAAGTACGCCAATTGCATTTGGCCCGACATTCTGCGCCACCGAACGAAACATAACATCCACACTGGGTTTGTGGCGATTAACACGTTCGCCGTTATTTAAGCGGCAAATATACTGAGCTCCGTTTCGCTCAACCAGTAAGTGGTGACTGCCCGGTGCAATATATACATGGCCGGGCAGAATTTGCTGGCCATCTTTTGCCTCATAAACGGTCATTGCCGAAGCAGCATTCATACGTTCAGCAAACGGGCCACTAAAAGCCTCGGGAATATGCTGGCTGATAACCATACCGGGCGAATCAGCAGGCATTTTAATGAGGACTTCTTTAATGGCCTCTGTTCCACCGGTTGATGCACCAAGGGCAATAATTTTATCAGTTGTTTTAAAACGCTTAGGGGGCGCTTTTTTCTTGATAACACTGTCTGCCGAAAGCTTTTCTTCAACCTGCATTTTTGCAGGTGCCGGAGATGAACTTGAAATTGCCGAAACATTTGCTTTTGATGCGGCCTTAACCTTGCCAATAATTTCTTCGGTATAATCTTTGATAACTTCATTAACATCAAGTTTTGGTTTGGTAATAAAATCAATCGCACCGGCTTCGAGTGCATCGAGAGTAACGTCAGCCCCCTGCTCTGTTAAGGTAGAAATCATTACAACCGGTAATGGATGTAAACGCATTAAATTACGTAAAAAAGTCACCCCGTCCATTTTTGGCATTTCTACATCGAGGGTAATAACATCCGGTTTTAACTGTTTTATCTTGTCGCGTGCAATATAAGGGTCAGCGGCGGCACCGACGACCTCGATTTCTGAATCTGAGCCGAGTATTTCAGTTAACAGCTTCCTGATTAAAGCAGAGTCATCAACAATTAATACTTTTATCTTACTCATAACCTCTGGCAATCCTTTTGTTTAAAACAATTCGATATCATCCGACTCGACTTTCTGTTTTTTCAGTTGCTCTCTGTAGGACGCTTCACGTCTTTCAAGTGTTTCATTATGAACTTTACGCAGTTTTTTCATCAGGGCGCGTCCTGTTTGCGGAAAGTAAATAATTTTTCTAGGATAGATATCACCAAGATCTTCGGTTACAACATTCAGATTTTCTATTTCGGCATAATGTTTAATAAACGCTATATTTTGTTCTCCCACATCAATATTGCTCATGGATGACAGTACTTTGCCACCACCGAATATTTTCATTTCCAGATTTTTCTTTAAGCCGCCTGCTTTTAAAATGGCATTAATTAACATTTCCATTGCATGGTTACCATATCGTGCAGATTCACTGACAGAATCATCTTTGGCTGACTTGTCCAACGGTAACATAAAATGGTTCATGCCACCCACACCCAGCTTTACGTCACGAATACAGGCAGACACACAGGAGCCCAGTACGGTTGAGATAAGTTCATTATCTCTTGTTACATAAAATTCGCCGGGTAAGATTTTTGCAGCATCGACTTCATGAACACTGTCATAATACCGGTTGATATGTTCAAAACCTGGTAAGCATCGACCACGGTATTCACGTTGTTTTTTTAACACGCTAACCATGGGTTACCTGATTTTCTGGTAAATAGTTTGTCCCAACAACTCAAATCGTGAACAGACTTTATGTAATGATTCAGAATGGCCAATAAATAAATGCCCATTATCAGCAACCAGGTCTGCGTAACGATCAAATAACTCCCTTTGAGTATCCTTGTTAAAATAAATTACCACGTTACGACAAAACATAAAGTCAAACGGACCTCTCATTGGCCAGTCATCCATTAAATTAAGTTGTTTAAAGGTAATCATGTCACGCAGTTCCTGTGACATACGGATATGCCCTTCATGTGCACCTTTGCCACGCTTAACCCACTTCTTTGCATGCTTTTTGTCTAAACCAGCGACCCGTTCTTCGGTATAAACACCGTCACTGGCGCGTTGTACCATGTTGGTATCCAGATCGGTTGCCAGTATCTTTATATCCCAGCCATCCAGACTGGGAAAAACATCACGTATCGTCATTGCAATGGAATAAGGTTCTTCACCCGACGAACAACCGGCAGACCAGACACGAATACGCCGATCTGTTTTGCTTCGTTTTAATTCGGGCAAAACCTTGTTACGCAGATATTCAAAATGGTGTTTTTCTCGAAAAAAGGACGTTAAATTGGTTGTAATGGCATTGGTAAATTCAAGCAACTCGGTTTCATCACCGGATTTAAGTAAGGCAATATATTGTGAAAACTCGGTTAGGTTTAACTGCCGTAAGCGTCTTGCAAGTCGGCTGTAGACCATGTCATGCTTGGCATCTGACAGAACAATCCCTGTTCTGTCTGCAATAACATCACTGATATATTTGAAGTCTCTTGCAGAAAATTCAAACTCACGATTATTTAATAATTGCTTATTGCTGGCAGCCCGCACTTAGAACTCTTCCCACTCATCATCATTATTACTTGCTGCCTGACGACGTTTTGGAGCGGGTCGTGATGCAGCCGCCCGGGGAGCCGCAGCCGGTTTAGCTGGTGCTGTGGCTGCGGGAGCCTGCATCTGGTCAGCTTCACCCACATCAAAGAAGTCCATTAACTCGTTCATTGCCCTGGCCTGGTCGTTCATGGCCTCGCCTGCTGCAGCCGCTTCTTCTACCAATGCCGCATTTTGCTGAGTCATTTCATCCATACTGGTAATGGCTTTGTTTACTTCTTCAATACCGGAAGACTGTTCATCACTGGCTGCGGATATTTCTGAAATAATGTCGCTTACTTTCTTAACCGCATTGACGATTTCATCCAGTGTAGAACCTGACTCATCCACTAAACGTGAACCTTCTTCTACCTTTTCAACCGAGTCTTTAATTAAACCTTTAATTTCTTTTGCGGCTCCGGCTGAACGTTGTGCCAGGTTACGGACTTCACCGGCAACAACTGCAAAACCACGCCCCTGCTCACCGGCACGCGCCGCTTCCACCGCAGCGTTTAATGCCAACAGGTTAGTCTGGAATGCTATCTCATCGATAACCCCAATAATATCAGCAATCTGTTTACTACTGTCATTGATTGCAGACATTGCATTAACTGCATTACTTACAACCGAGCCACCTTTTTCTGCCTGGTCTCTCGCGGCTGCGGCAAGCTGGTTGGCCTGTCTTGCATTATCTGCATTTTGTTTAACGGTGGATGTCATTTCTTCCATGCTTGATGCGGTTTCTTCCAGCGAAGAGGCCTGCTCTTCCGTACGCTGGCTTAAATCGGCATTACCCTGAGCAATTTCACCCGATGATGACTGTATGCTGTCTGCCGAACCACGAATCTCATTAACCATATTTAACAGGTTAGTAATCGACGAATTGGTTGCATCTCGTAACTGTGCAAACTCACCGGAAAATTCACCGTCCATCGTCTGGGTTAAATCACCATCTGCAAGCGATCCCATAACTCGCTGGACTTCACGAACAGGAGTTACAATAGAATCCATTAATTCATTCACACCTTCCCCCAATGACTTCATAAAGCCATTCAGATTTGATGTATCTATTCTTGCATCGAGTTCTCCCTGAACAGCATTATCGATTAAATTCTGTATCTGGCGTTCTGCATCTTTTTGCTCGGTAATATCGCGCCATTCCACCATATTACCCATCATATTACCATCCGGGTCGGTAATCGCTGTAGCATTAACGCTAAATTCAAGCCCTGCCACTTTAATCTCTGCATTGGCTGGTAAATTTGCAGCATTACCCAGTAAAGAACGTTGATGAGCCGGGTTTTTATGGAACTGATCAATACATTGACCAACCAGATTGTTTGCGTCAAAACCTGGATAAATACCGCGTAACTCAGCGGCACGGTTTGCCAGCATTTTTACAACTGATGGGTTAGCGTAAGTGATATTTAAATCGGTATCGCAAATCATTAAATTCGCGTCCGCACCATCAACTGCCGATTGTAAACGCGCTACTTCAAGTTCTTTCTGGCGTTGCTCGGTTACATCTGACCATTCGAGCGTATTACCAATATAGCTGCCATCCTTGTCCATGATAGCCGTTACATTAAGCGCAAACTTTAAAGGCCCGACTGAGATATCTGTTTGATAAGGCAGGTTAGCCGGGTTTGCCAGTAATGTACGCTGATGAGAAGGGTTCTTATGAAATGCATCAATATTTGAGCCAATTATCGCATCGGCTTTAAAACCCGGATAAATTGTTTGCAGTGTGGCTTCGTGCTTTCTTAGCAAATCAATGGTCGCTTGATTGGCATAGGTAATTTTAAAGTCACGGTCAATCATCATCATGGGTTGCATCGCTCCACCAACGGCTGATCGCAAGCGTGTTAACTCATGACGTTCATCTTCTGTTAAAGTAGTCTCACTCATTGTTGCTGACCTCGTTTCCTGATTAGTAGTCGCCTGGTTAGTCTCTGCCGAGTCATAACCGCCTAACATAACTTCTGCAATTGTCGTTAAAGCATGTTCCCATGCCGATTGAATTTGTTGTGTCCAGGCATCGCCTGCCATTTCTTTCATTACACCGATTAAAGTATTGGCCACTGCGGTATAATGTTCCGGTACCGCTCCATAACTTTGATGCTTCGCACCTAGCCCCTTTAGTGCATCACCCAACACATCAGGTTTGCGAATATTTGCCATGACCAGTTTTAGTGCTGCCAGCAGTTTTTTCTGCTGCTCCTCAGGGGTTGTATTTTTGAACATTGGAACCACTGACGGATGTTGTTTAAATAACTCGCTGTAAAAATTAGCAACCAGCTCTTCTGCGCGAGGTGCCAACAAGTTGAAGCTGGACTCCAGTGTTTCTACATCCAGCCCCAGAGGGGATACATAGCCGGATTGTGTTGGCTCTGTCTGTGCGTTCATAATATTTTACCTTGTCTAATTTACTGAATTATCAAAATTCAGACTGATATAAACTGTTATCGTCACTTCAGGTTATTTCTTAACCCTGTTTACACTTATAAACAGTGATTATTACTGTAAATTTAATGCATTCTGTAATCCCAGAAACCTGGCTGACTGTACCAGCGCATCGGAGGCAGACTGCCAGCTTACAGATGCACCGTACTTGTCAGCCTGTTGGAATACACAGGTTAATAACTGCAATGTTGATGCGTCGATACGCTCAACATCACTAGCGTCAAAAACCACATCGTTTTCCTTTAGCGTCTCGGAAACCTGCTTATGCAGTTCTGCTACCAGGGATATATCCTGAACACTGTTTAACTTGATAATTGAGTCAGTCACGGTTTTGTCCCCGGAGTCAGTAAGTTGTATTGGATCCGTACTTTGTACAGTATCAATCTGGTTTTGTTCTGTTTCAGGTTGCTGTGCTTCTTCAACAGCAACATCTGTATTATTAGATAAAATCGTTTCTTTAGTGACAGTTGCTTTTTTACGGGCTGAAACTTTCTTCTTTGCAGCAGGTTTGCTGGCAACAGATTTAGCAGCAACTTTCTTTTTGGCGGCCTTTTTCTTTGTTGCAGCCGTTTTAGTTGCTGCTTTTTTTGCGGCCTTCTTTTTGGCTTTCTTCTTTGTTTTTTTCTTTGCCGATGATTTACCATCATCTGGCGATAACCAGGCCAGAGGATCAAGCCCTATCATTGTTTTCTTGCTCATTGCAGTGTCCGCCCCTTACTAAAGTCCAGTGCCAGTTGTTTGTAATCTTCTGCACCGTGACTGCCTTTTCTGTATTCAAATACGGTCATACCAAAACCCGGCCCTTCAGCAAGTGCCGATGTTTCACGAATGGATGTTTTTAGTACCTGTCCCGGAAAATGAGATACCAGGTTGTCGAGCACATCTCTGGATAACTTTCTTCTAGGGTGATAACGTGTAATGGCTATCCAGGTTTTATGTTTGATTTTTAATGACTTTTCAAACTGCGCCAGCGTACCGATCAGATGTGACATACCATGTAATGCCAGATAATCACCGGCAACCGGTATAATGATTTCATTGGTCGCATACAGGGCACTTACCACCAGGAAACCGGATGACGGTGGGCAATCGAGCAATACAAAGTCCTGGTTTTTCATTTTACGTAATACTTTTTTTAACCGGTTAGCAATTTCTGAACTTCCCTGGTGCATTTGTTCCAGCTCGGCAAGACGTGGCCCACAGGAAACAAGCTGCATATTTTTACGTACTTCATGTGTTACATCTTTTATCGTCGTGTCTTCAAGCAGAACCTCTCCGATCCCCGGCAAGTCTTTGTCTGCCTGTCCAAGGCTAATAGTTAAACTACCCTGCGGATCCAGGTCAATCGTTGTGACTTTATGGCCCTGCATGGCAAGCATATGCCCAAGGTTTGCAACTGTTGTGGTTTTACCTACTCCACCTTTCTGATTGACAACAGACACAAGCCGCATGCCATTAACTCCATAGTTGTTCTGTATGAACTATCCAATCCAGGCTAAACCTGCCATTAACTCTTTAAAATACTGCCATTTCGAAACGGTTTTATATTTACATTTCGATACTGTTAACAGAAACGGACATTCTCGTGGTTTTAACTCTGTCGATTTTGCTTTTGTTGCAACACAATGTATTTTCTGTATAAACATTTTCACCACCTGCATGTAAACAACAATATTTATTTCTGTTAAACCCGTTTAGTCATCACTGACGGTATCGGGCACCGACAATTCACGTGAATTGAGCATATGATCAATTTCCAGCAAGATAACCATTTTGTCTTCTACCGATGCGATTCCCTTTACGAATTCGGTATCAACGGCTGTTCCAAAGTCCGGTGAATGCTTCAGATCATCTGTTTTAACCTGATAAACATCTGAGACACCATCGACAACAATACCCATGGTACGATCTGCATGACCTTCGGATACAACGCGCAAAACAATGACAACCGTTGTTGGCCCGTATTCCAGCGTTTCAAGTTCGAAACGTCTGCGTAAGTCAATAATAGGAACGATAGTACCGCGCAAATTAATAACACCACGGATATAATCAGGCATATTTGGAATAGATGTCACTTCATCCCAGCCTTTTATTTCCTGCACACGGAGAATATCGACACCGTATTCTTCTCCTGATAACATAAAGGTAAGAAACTCGTTTATCTGAGTATCTTCAGCCGAGATATCCTGTTCTGTCATTTCTTCTGCGGCTTGTGCCATGTTTTGCTCCTTAGGCAGCAATTATTTTGCCATTTTGGTCGTCCAGTTCTGACTTCCTGGTTGCGTCCTGATAAAGCAGGATGACACCGTTAATATCAAGAATAAGCGCAACCGTACCATTACCAAGAATGGTTGCACCGGATAAACCGTTAACCTGTTTAAGATTTGTTTCAAGACTTTTAATAACAACCTGCTGTTGTCCGAGCAACTCATCGACAAAGATGGCAATTTTTTTGCCTTCGTTTTCTACAACAACCAGCAAGCCTTCTGAAATATCTGTCGAATCTGCTTCTATACCGAAGATGTCATATAACCTGACAATAGGAATATAATCATCACGCAGTTTATAAACTTCAGCAGCACCGGTTACGCTGTTAATCATTTCAGGATTAACCTGCAGAGATTCTATAATTGAAATCAACGGTACAATATAGGTTTCTGTACCAACTCGAATAAGCTGGCCATCAAGAATAGCCAGTGTCAGCGGTAAACGAATAGTAAACACACTGCCGACACCGGGTTCGGATTTAACTTCGACGGTTCCACCTAATGCACGAATATTTCTTCGCACCACGTCCATACCCACACCACGCCCAGAAACATCACTGATAACTTCGGCTGTTGAAAAACCCGGTGCAAAAATAAGATCGTTTATCTGTTCATTGGTAAGATTGTCTTCTTCTTTAACAATACCACTGGAAATGGCCTTGCTTAAAATTCTTTCACGATTAAGACCGGCACCATCATCTCTGATTTCAATAACAATGTTTCCACCCTGGTGGAAGGCATTAAGCTCGATTGTTCCTGTTTCACTTTTTCCGTTTTCCAGCCTGACTTTTGGCTCTTCTATACCGTGGTCCAGAGAATTTCGCACAAGATGTACGAGTGGGTCACCAATTTTTTCCATTACGGTTTTATCAAGTTCAGTTGACTCGCCAGTAAGCACCAGTTCAATTTTCTTGTTTAACTGACTACTTAAATCATGTACAAGCCGGGGGAAACGCTGAAAAGCAAAACTGATTGGCATCATACGAATACGCATTACACTTTCCTGTAATTCTCGCGTATGTTGTTCAAGCTGGGTCAGACCATCGTTAAGTTTTTCCAGTGCACTGCTGTCAAATTCTTCTGCGGCACCTATCTGACTTAACATGGATTGAGTTATCACAAGTTCACCCACCATATTAATCAGATCATCAACCTTATCGATATTAACCCGAATCGAAGATGATTCTGCCGGTTTTTTATTTGCTGCTTTTGTCTGTGTACGTCTTTCACCCTGACGACGATCTTCCTGACGACGCTCAACTGGTGGTTGTGCTTCTGACAGTTGTGGTGCTGCCTGAGCAGCTTGCTCGG
>JALTLP010000005.1 GCA_027001895.1 Chromatiales bacterium
TCGTCCAGCAGTAAAACGTTGTGCGCCACCGGCGGTTACAAAAGATTCGTTTCCCAGATTATCTTTATGCTGCATGCCACCTTCAAACATATATGTAATGGCTTCAAAGCCACGATGCGGGTGATCGGGAAAACCACGGCCTGGTGTTATAGTAAAATCGTCCCATAAAACAAACGGGTCAAAATTCATAAAGCCCGGTAATGGAAATAAACGTTTTACATCCACACCATCTCCCTCAGGTACCACGTTGACGTTTCTTAATTGTATAGCCATCATAATCTCCAGAGTTTTTAAAGGCACACCTTCACAAGAAGATGTGCCAGGATATATTCGGAAAGATACTCCGTTTATTTAAATAGTTTACTGTCCAGACTCCACTGACCGGCACCATAAACCGTTAACAGTAACAGTCCACCAGCGATTGACAGGTTTTTCATAAACAGGATGGACTGCATTTGATCATCAAAATTCGCATGGAAGATAAAGGCAGCAACCAGGCTAAATACAGCCAATGCATACCCCGCCCATTTTACTTTAAAACCACTTATAACCATTAGCCCGCCAATAATTTCCAGTGCAATAACCAGAGGCAGCAAAGCACCGGGCACGCCCATACTGGCCATATAAGCCGCTGTGCCTGCGTAGGCAGCACCAATCTTACCGATTCCAGCCAGCAAAAAAATAAGCCCCAGTAATATGCGGCCGGTTACTTCAGTTAGGTTTTTCATCGTTTTTCTCCTGTTATTTAAGATACAGGTTTATTATGGTTCAATATAATAGATATAAAAGCACATAATATTGCCTTTAACTATCTATTAATTCGATATATATTGTCGATATGAATAACTTAAAAGTCAGTCTTGAGCAATGGCGTGCTTTCCAGGCTGTTGTTGAATACGGTGGTTTTGCGCAGGCTGCCGAACAGTTATACCGCAGCCAGTCAACTGTAAGCTATGCAGTGCATCGGCTTGAGACGCTGCTTGGTATTGATGTATTAACTGTTAAAGGTCGTAAGGCGGAGTTGACCGAACAGGGCAAAATCCTGTTGCAACGCAGCAGACAACTGCTTAACGATGCAGAGTCACTTGAACAACTCGCTGGCTATTTACAACAAGGTTGGGAAGCCGAAGTAAGGGTTAGCGTGGAGGCTGCCTTTCCAACCGACCTTGTAATGACAGCCTTGCAACTTTTTGCAAACGATAATAAAACAACACGTATTCGTTTAAACGAAGTCGTATTGTCCGGTGCCGAACAAGCCTTGTTGTCCGGTAATAGCGATCTGGTGATTTCGCCTTTTATACCCCAGGGTTTTCTTGCAGAAGAATTGTTGCAGGTAAAGTTTTATGCCGTTGCACATCCTCAACATCCATTACACTTACTCGGGCGTGAGCTAACAACGGCTGACCTTGAACGAGAAACACATATTATCGTCAGTGACTCCGGCCCTAAAAATATTGATTCCGGCTGGATCAGTGATGCACGTCGTTGGACAGTTACAAGCCTGCAAACAGCCCATAAGCTGATTAATAATGGTCAGGGTTTTGGCTGGTTACCCGAAAGCGATATTTGCAAACAAATAGATAACGGTGAATTGAAATTATTACCACTAAAACAGGGACAATGTTTGCCAACAATTTTATACCTGGTTTATGCGGATATTAACCATGTTGGCCCGGCTACCCGGCAGTTTGCAGACATTTTAACGCAAGTTTGTAATGACGCTTAAATGATTTTAAACCTATATTAATGGTTTAAAGCGCGCACTTTATTCAGCAACTTGTCCGATGACCAGTCTCTGCCACCAATAGCCCGGTAAATAATGTATCCATTTTTATCTACGACAAAGGTGGTTGGCAAACCATTTACCGGCCACTTATTAATAATATCGCCGGACAGATCCAGTAATACTTTAAAGTCTATCGGGTAGTCTGCCATAAAGTTAAAAATTGTATCTTCGTCCTCGCCCACATTTATTGCCAGCATGTTGATGCCGGAGTTTTTAATTTTACTCCAGCCTTTATTCATCGAGGGTAGTTCACGTCGACAAGGTGGACACCAGGTCGCCCAGAAATTTATTATTATCGGCTTGCCTTTGTATTCTGCAAGAGAATGTTTAACGCCATTCATATCGACCAAATTAAAGTCGGGTGCCTTTATTTTTTTTGTAAGCAAGCTTAAGCCCTGCTCTGCGATGGCATGGTGTGTAGCCAGTAATAACGAGATTGTAAAAAGTAGTTTAAGCGCTGTTTTCATATCTATAATTCTACTGGTTGGTTAACGATCTTCCGGACATTCAATTGAACGAATCCAGGCATGTTGTGGCTTTTTATTTTGTGTCCAGACGATCTTTAAGTCAAAAACAGTTTGGGGTGGCAGGTTAAAACTGGTCATCCCCCAGCCATAGTCACCACTGTTACTAAAGTTCTGGTAGCTCGGGAATGTTGCCCATTTAAATGCTATACGGGAAGCCTTGTTCACTTCGGTTTCAGACCACTGCTTGTCCCAGGCAGTTTTCAGTTTAACTTTTTTTTCCTTGTTATTTACTTTCAGCCGCCAGTCTTTTAATGAAACTTCAATCGCTGCCGGGTTTGTCTTGTCTGAAATATTGGTGCCTATAGTCTGAAACACACAACTTAAGGCGATATCATTTGCAATTTTTTTTGAAAAACCGCGTGCCATAAAAAATGCACGGGTCTGGTCAGGTAAGCGTTGCACCAGTTCCAGCTTAAAACCACCTTGTTGTAAGCGATACGACTTTAAGCGGGTTTGCGGATCCGTTTTAATTTCAACACCTGCCAGTAAAAACGATGGATAACCAGCGAATAAACCTATTATAATCAAGCAGATAGTATTTGGTAATTGCATTAATCGTAGCCTTTCCTATGCCTGAAAAACTGTATTTTCTCTGTAGAAATAGCCATAAAAATTCCTGTTTATCATCCGTTATATAGCCAAATTCGCTACATTAGGTTTGTCGGGCTGTCAAGTAACCAATTCAATAATATAAGTAACCAATGATACATACAAAAATAACTGAAAAATCTACAGTGCAACCCTAAAGTAATTTTAAAAAATTGTCGATATTTATAACGGACGCTTTATATAGGTAAGCCATTATGTCATGCAGTCACTCGTCAAATTGCCAGCTATACCCTTTACTGGCAATGGAATCCGCACTTTTGCTGTGGAAAAAACATTACTGCGAAGGTGATTTTAAAAAATGCCATCGCTACACCCTTTCACTTGAAGGCAAATCAATTCCACTGACCCTGCTGCCAAATGGTAAAATGCTGGAAAAAAGAACCAGCAATGAAATTAATGCAGCGGCATTGTTCAATGCAATTGAAAAAAAACGTGTCCCGGTCGTCAAGTCAATACTTAAATTAAGTTTAGATAAATCGACATTGCGTACCAGTGATGGTTTAACGCCATTAATGGCTGCAACATTAGCTGGCAGCGAAGAAATTGTAAAAATAGTACTTGAGTTTGGTTGTAATCCCTGGGCTAAAACAAGAAATGGTAAAACTGCGCTGGATTATGCTATTTCTTCCGGTAACCGCGTTTGTGAAGATCTGATCCGTGCCGAACTTTCTTCCACATCAGAAGAAGACTTTAAGCAAAGTAATCGCGCAGCGTCAGGCAAACAAACAGAAGAAGATGAAATTTCTTTCGTCAAAAGTTTTCTACGCAAAATAAACCCGTTTGGCTCTAAAAAAGGTGCGGCCTGATGAGTTACTGGCCCTGGTGGATAGGCGCAATTGCCTTAAGTGCGGTTAGTTTATTTTATTTTTTATTAATAGGCCGTTTGCTGGGTGTTTCAGGAAGCTGGGCCAAGGTTGTTTTCTGGCGCGAGCAAAGCAAAATAGAATCCGAGAATAAAAAATTTACGGATGACAGCCCCGAAGAAATAAACAACACGCTGCTTGCTGAAACACTTGCTGAGTTTGGTGAAGACGCGGTGGCAGAATTACAGGGCATGGATACCGATACTGACAGCCAGCCTGTTAGCAAAACAAAAGAAACAAGCTGGATCTCACACCTCGTCTTTCTGGTATCCATGTTTATTGGTTCGCTGGTTTACTCGCTTGCAACCGGACATTTTAATTTGCGATACGATTTAAGTGCTGTGCACTCCCAAATATTTGGAAGTACAACTGAAGTCTGGCTGGCTCTTTTCTTTGGGGGTGCCATGGTTGGTTTTGGCACACAAATGGCCGGTGGCTGCACTTCCGGGCATGGTTTAAGCGGTTGTGCCCGCTTGCTTCCTGCCAGTTTACTGTCAACCGGTTTGTTTGTTGGCTCTGCGGTTTCAATATCATTATTAATGAAAGCATTTATATCATGAAAGAACATTTTAAATACGCGATTGTCGGGCTGGTTTTTGGTGCGGTTATTACCGGCATAGGATTTGGTGATTATGATGAATTATTCAAAATGTTTACACTTGTTGATGCACGCCTTTGGCTAACATTTGCTTTTAGCGTAATACTTACCATGATTATTTTATTTTTATTACGCAAACGTATTCCCAGGCAGGACAAGCTTATTCAACCCGGAACCTTACCGGGTAGTATGTTATTTGGATTTGGTTGGGCAATATGTGGTGCCTGCCCCGCCATTGTGTTTGTGCATTTAGGTCAGGGCTCTGTCGCAGCTATTTCTACAATTGCTGGCATTGTATTTGGCGTCTGGTTACAACGTAAGCTGCATGCAAAACTGTTCCGCTGGGATACCGGCACCTGTGGTGTATAAAACAGGCTTATATTCAGTTACTTTTTAACTGTCGAAGGATAACCCGCGTTAGTCGTTGCCTTAATCAGTGCATCTACATTTGTTTTTGCCGGATCAAAGATAACGGTTGCCGTTTTAGTATCATAATCTGCATCGGCTTTTATTACTCCCTCAACCTTACGTAATGCCTTTTTAATCGTTATCGGGCAAAAATTACAGGTCATTCCCGGCACATCCAGTACCACTGTTTTTTGTTCAGTCGCGTTGCCTGTTGATAAAGCCAATATATTTAAGGCAAACATGCCAATGAAAAAGAACTTAAGATAATTACGTAACATTATAAAACTCCAGTAATTTTTTTATTCGAAAAAAACGAGACCATAATATGGAAAGGTCAACAAAGCCAGTAGTATAACGCTTACAACCCAGAATAAAATACGTTGATTGCGTAATGTTGTCGGTATTGCACAGGCATCTTCTGGTGCGCATTGGCGTGGAATTAAGTACAGTTTCCGAAAAGCCAAAAATAAAAACACCAGTGTTATAACTATAAATATTGGCCGATAAGGTTCAAGGGCTGTTAAATAACTGATCCAGGTACCACCTATTCCCAGCGCAAGTAATACCAGTGGGCCAATACAACAGAGTGAGGCTCCAAATGCAGCCGCAACGGCTGCTACCATTGTTTTATTTCCTGAAGTGCTTGTATTGCTATCTGTCATTGCATCTACCTTTATAAATAATATATGCACAGTATATAGTCCGTACCAAGCTACAGAGTCAACCCCGACAACACTTGTTATTATAACTTAAGCGCATTAAAACACTCGCAAAGCGCCTGTTTATCGTGTTTGCCGGTTGTAATTATCTCTATCCTGTTAATACGACTGTTTTTAGTAAAGCCGATATTAATGTCAGTCGATACATTATTTATACGAATAAAACCTTTACTGGTGTTTAATATCCCTTTTACACGTTCAGCCTCCATACCGCTTAGAACATTGTGCAGTTTTTCATATGCAAAAACAGTATCCAGTTCAAAGTCAAGTGTTAGCTTGTTATATGCTGACTCCAGTTTATTATTAAGGTTCCCCGTTGCTGGCCTGTTTTGCGCGTTATGTTTTTGGTTCAGCGTTTTTAACAGATCGTATCCGGGTTTATTCCATATAATGGTTTTATTTCTATAACGGTTCTTGAAGAACTGCTTAAAATACATTTTAACGTCTCTGCTGGCCAGATCTGTTTTGTTAGCCACAATAATGTCAGCAACATCGATCTGGTCAATAAATAATTCACTTTCAAGATATCGACTGTCCTGTAAGTTACGTGGGTCAAGCAAACACAGACATGCATGCATATCCAGTACATCAGCGTAATGCGCTTCACCAAGCGATTTTAATATATTACGTGGGTGCCCCATTCCACTCGGCTCAATAATCAAACGGTCAGGTCTGGCCTGCTTTAGCAACTGGTTAACTGCCACTTGTAAAGGTAACCCGGCTGCACAACAAATACAGCCACCGGGTACCTGTTTGACCGTGATGGCGTTACTGTTACTTTCAAGCATATGGCCATCAATGCCCATTTCACCAAATTCATTCACTAACACGGCCCAGCGTTCACCGTGTGACCGCTTGCTTATCAGGTGTTTGATAACCGTTGTTTTGCCCACCCCCAGGAAGCCCGTAATGATATTGGTTTTAACGTGGTGAATGGGCCTGTTATTTGCTGACATTGCCAGGGATTGAACCTATAATGGATTATAATGAATAAAATAGTTATGTTATTGATATTAAAACATTTTTATTGGTAACATACCAGATAACAATAAACAGGGCCGTCCTTTTATGCAACAGACTCAATCCGCTTTTGCCGAATTAAGAGAAAACTTACAAACCGTTATCATTGGACAGGCCGCACTTATTGACAGGCTGATTATCGGGCTTTTAACTGGCGGCCACTTGCTACTGGAAGGCCCACCGGGCCTGGCTAAAACCACCGCTGTTAAAGCACTAGCCAGTGGTGTGCATGCAAACTTTCAACGTATTCAGTTTACACCGGACTTAATGCCTTCGGATATTACCGGCAGTGATATTTTTGAACCGAACACCAGTGAATTTAAATTTTCCAAAGGGCCACTTTTTAATGAAATAGTACTGGCCGATGAAATTAACCGTGCGCCGCCCAAGGTACAATCTGCATTACTCGAAGCGATGGGTGAACATCAGGTATCCGTTGGTAGCACCACGCATACTTTACCCGACCTGTTTTTTGTTATGGCAACTCAGAATCCACTGGAGCAAATGGGCACCTATCCTTTACCCGAAGCACAACTGGATCGTTTTTTATTACATGTTGTTATCGATTACCCTTCAAACGAGGATGAATTACTTATTCTTAAACGTGACAGGCAAACTCACTTTGGTGATGATAATTTATTAAACGCAAGCCCGTTGCAACCCGAAATGGTTTTAAAAGCCCGCAGAGAAGTTGCAGAAATTCATGTTGAAGAATCTTTGGAGCAATATGTTGTTAACCTGGTAACCGCAACACGCGACATTAAAAAAATTGATTCTGACTGGAAAGATTATATCGACTCTCCCGCTTCTCCCCGCGCATCAATATCTTTGCTGCGTGCTGCAAGCGCGCTGGCTTATCTGAATGGACGCGATTATCTGATACCGGATGATGTCATCGAGGTTGCAGCGGATATTTTGCGTCATCGAATTATACCGAGCTTTGCTGCCAAAGCTAACGGGGTTTCTGCTGATACAATAATTACTAAAATTATTGACGTAGTTGCCATACCTTAAACCCGGCCATTTTATACCCCGGTCTATGCTTGTTAATAAACTCAGCCTTTCATTCAAGAAACCAAAACAGGATGTATGTCTCGCACCTGCTGATATTAATCGCATTGAACAAAAAGCCAAATCTAATCGTGACATTTTCAGTGATAGCCATAAAACATCTGCTGAAAATATGGCGGGCGATTTACAATCACGTATACGCGGTGCAGGCGTAGATTTCGAAGAAAACAAGCCGTACCAGAACGGCAGTGATTCAAGACATATCAACTGGCGCACCTTTGCACGTACTCAGCAGCTATTTGTCAATATATACAATGAAGATAAGCGCCCTTCAACTTATATCGTTCTGGACCAGCGCTCAAAGATGTACTTTGGCACACGCAAGCAACTTAAAGTAAAGCAGGCACTGAATATTGCCATTTATAGCGCATTTAATGCCATGCATAAGCAGCAGAATGTAAGTGGTGTGCAGATTTTAACTCAACCACGCTGGCATAGTACATACAATGGGACAACATCCATATCTTCGTTTGTTGCAACTATTAACCAGCCGCTCATTGTAAATGACGACATCACGGCCGAACCAGCTCTGAATGATATCCTGGTCCAGCTGCAGCTTGGTGAAGGTGCTGATCTTGTTATTATCAGCGACATGCACGATATGAATAATGAAACTGTTTCAATTTTATTTGCTTTAAGCCAAAAGTATTCAGTAAAAGTCATCCAGATTATGGATCCCATTGAACTGAAAATACCTGAAAAAGGTTTTTATAATATTAGTGAGTCTCCGCGTAGTCCGGTGTTAGCAATTAATTTTAACAAAAAAATTTCAGAAAATTATAATCATACGATTGTTAACAGTTTCAATACATGCCGGCAGCAATGCAGCAATATGGGTATTATTTTTCGGCAGATATTAACATCAGACAACCCTTTCAGTGAATCCGCATGAAACAGCCGATAATAAAAGATTATTCATGGATTGATATTATTGAACCC
>JALTLP010000006.1 GCA_027001895.1 Chromatiales bacterium
AAGCAATCTGTTTTCTGATTTACAGCAAGACTGCCGCAGTCACTTCGTGACTTCGCAATGACCAATAAACAACAATAAAAGCTACTTAATCATTATCCGCTGAATACTTTTAATTTTACGAACCCACGGTGACCACTTACGCAGATCTTCTGGTAAACTGGCAATTGCCTTGTTAGCTTCTCTTGCACTCGGGTAAGCCCCATATACCAGCGCATACCAGTATTCACCTTCACGTTTGTTTTTATAATAGCCAGCCTTGCCAGTTAAGGCGTTTTCTTCAAAGTATTTCCTGATTAAATCAGCATTGGTGCTGCTCGCAAGCTGCAAGGTATAGTGATTCGGGTTTTGTGTTTTAACCCAATCCTGCGGGCTACTAACAACTGGCGCAAGCTGCGAATTAAATACTGCCGGCCTGATACTGCTTCTGGATAACTTGCGATAGCTGTCTACCAGTCCGCCATGCGCTGCATTTGAGTAATAGCTTCGTGATTTAACCGAATCGACGTTAACACCCAGCCCCTTGTTATATAACAGGGCAAGGTTGTATTGCGCATCCGGGTTTCCCTGTTGAGCCAGGCTTTCCAGTAAGGGAATCGCGGTAATGTAATTCTTGTTTATTAATGCCGTCACTGCATCATTTTGAAGGTCAGCATAGGCTGTCCCGGATAGCATTAATATTAATAAACTCAGTTCTAATTTTTTAATCATAGCTCTTACTTCGCAGAATTAAACAACAGGTTCAAAACGATAATAAGCTCTTGCACTGGACAACCATTCATACAGCAATCGGTTGGCCTGTCGCTTTTCATCTTTTTGCAGCATCTTTTCGTTGGGATACGTATAGTCGGGTAACAGTTTTCCAACACCGGAACAGGAAACCACTTCAGCCAGTGTTGCGTCATGGTAAACACGAATGTTTAAACAAAGCGCGGGCATTAGCTTTTTGTCTGTTTTAAAATGATTACTTATTTGAAGGTGCTGGGTATAACGGTTAATTTCCAGAAGACGAATACGTAAACAGGCTCCCGGCATATCATATTCATACACCAGTTTATCTTTTGTCCTTAAATCCAGACTGCAGGCCTGCTCCTCTCGTAAGTCAGGCACAAGCTGGAGCAAGGTATGGTAGTTCATTTCATACCAAAGCATAGGATTTGGACGTGTGTACTTTACAAAAGCCATGTTTTTCCGAATTTTTGCATCTGTTGCTCATTTCTGCTTCTGAATTAACCCGTTATTAGTAAAGTTATCGGCCAATTCAGTAGGAGCTTTACAATAATGTTGCAAACTGGCTGGAATGTAAAGTTTTACGAGCAGAGCGGCTATTTGTAGAAATAGTATTAAAATTCAGTAGGTTATGATATTTGTTGAACCGACTGCTGGCTGCCACCCCATGACAGTAGCCGCAGGCTTATTCCTTATATATAGGTGAGATAAAGCCCGGATAGCCTCGCCCGGAGGTCGGGCGAGGCAAACTGGTTAATATTGAAGCGTTTACGCTCTAGTCAAACAGGGATTCGAGGCGTTCCAGATCATTAATAACCTTCCACTCGCCACCGCCCTCTTCAACACGTGAACGCCAGTTTTCGAGGCGGTCGAGGTATTCCTTGGGGTCAATATTATCGCTACGTAGCTTTGTCACATTAAGAGCGATGACCTTGAAACCCTGAAGCTGGAAATCAATATCGCGTTTGTAACCTTTACGTAGTTCTTCTTTTAAATCTGAAAAAATCAGAATAGTCTTTTTACCAGGGTTACGTTCGTTGAGAAACTCTGTAGCCTGCAAAATACCACCCGTAATATCCGTGTAGGCGCTGCCCTTTACACTTTTAACAAACTTGTCGATTTTTTCCAGAAAGGCACGCTTTTGCTGGTTCATACGACTTGGCCTGTCTTCAAATGTCACCTTGGCAATAATATCTTTTTCACTAAAACTGCCGGTATCCACACGCGCTACTGCAAAGGAATCACCTGGCTTCATTTTTAACAGGGAAAAGCTGATAACACGCTGCGCCTGTTTGAGTTCTTTAGTATAAGTACCGGAGGTATCCAGCAACATATAAACTCCGTGAGTTCTGGGCACCTGTGCTTCATTAGAACAG
>JALTLP010000007.1 GCA_027001895.1 Chromatiales bacterium
TCGAAAATACAGGCCATAAATTAGAACCTGAGCTGATAAATAGCATATACTCAGAACAATTATAACCGGAAGAATGTATATGGATATCGAAGTACTGCTAAATAATATTATACAAACCGCCTTGCTGCCTCCCGGTATCAGTATTTTTATGATGCTGTTCGGCCTGATCATTATTCAACGTTTTTATACAAGCGGTAAAGTCCTGCTGATAGGTGGATTTAGTTTACTCATTATCCTCAGCCTGCCCGTTACCGCGTTTGGTCTTAACAGCATCCTCGAACAAAATAAACCGCTTACCCTTAAAGAACTTGAAAACAGTCATGCAAAAGCCATTGTGGTGCTGGGTGCCGGGCGTTACGTGAATGCGCTTGAATATGAAAACGAAAAAGATTCGGCTTCACGCTATGTACTGGAACGATTACGTTATGCTGCTTATCTGCAAAAACACAGTGGCTTGCCTATACTTGTTTCCGGCGGCAGTCCTTTTGGTGGGATGCAGTCCGAAGCGAAAATTATGCAAACCGTATTGCAAAACACTTTTAACACCAAAGCCAAATGGCTGGATACAAAAAGTTCCAATACCTGGAATAACGCACGTTACTCGGCAGAAATTTTAAAACAACAGGGAATAAAAAAAATAATACTGGTTACTCATGCCGGACATATGAGTCGTTCACTGATGTCTTTTAAACACTTTGGGCTGCAACCTGTTGCTGCACCCCATGGTTTTAAGACAAGTAGCCGGGCTGAGACAGGATTTATTATTCTTGATTTCCTGCCTTCGGCCAGCGCAATGAATTCCGCGAGCCAGGCAATGCACGAGTTGATTGGTTATCTCTGGTATACCATTCGTTATAAATGGCTTGCCTGAAACCGCTTACTTGCCTTCAAACATGATTTTCCAGTCTTTACTGTTTGCTTTAGACAGGTAAATTCTTTTTCGCATTTCGCTTTTATAATTATTCGACTGGTAAGATTGGTGAAAGCGTGCAACAACAATATCCTGATTAGCTGCGTCATCCGGGTAGGCAAACAGAGAAATATCTTCCAGCTTTACCTTCTGATATTTTTTGGAGCGTGATAACTGGATTTTCCTGGCTCGCCATGACTTCAGATTGTGCCTGCCACTCCAGAAATTATCTGCATAATGCGACAGATATTTTGCAACATCGAGACTCTGCCAGTCATTACGCCAGGCTTCAATGGAGCCAAGTACCTCGTTGCGCAAATTACTCCATTCGGAATAATCAACCCATTCAATCTTCTCGGCAATAATCATCGGTGTGGTACCCGGTTTGATTAAATGTTTGATCGCCTGCAAATCAATATTTGGTAAAACAACACAACCTTCACTGTCCAGAGGTGGACGGCTGTAGGAATCACTTGTCGTACCGTGTAACCAGATACCGTAACCGGTTTTACCAAGACGGTTATCAAGCTCGTTCGGATAATTAACCGGGAAAGCGCCAATACCATATTTGTCCGGCAGGCTGGCATCCGGAATCCATTTTGTAATAAAGTACACACCTTGCGGTGTTTTAAGGTCACCTTTAACACGCTTGTTTCCACGTAGCTTGCCGGTACTGACATAAAAGTCCTTGATCAGTTTGGGCGGTAACAGGTCGTTCTGTCGCTGAAACAAATACAAGCGGTTTTTCGACTTGTCGATTAAAATTGCATTTTGTACTGACTTTGACATTAGCAGTAATGACTTTGGTATTTTATTGCGGGTATATTTTTCACGATAGTTTTTCAGACGAATTCGTACTTCATCACGTAATTTTTGTAATTCAACCTGTTTACCATTTTTTGTAAAACTATCCAGCAGGGCATTTTTACCCAGCCCACTTACCGTGCTGACCCGCATCGCCAGCAAATCACCTTTAACCAGTTGCGCAAGATTAAATTCCGGTCGCTTGCGTAACAGATCATCCAGAATAATATTCGCCGTTGTTAAATCACCCGCTTCTATGTAGGCCAGTACCTTTAACAAGCTGGCTTCATAATCCTGTGGATAGGCATGAATACGTTGATCAAGTTCTGCCAGCAATTCT
>JALTLP010000008.1 GCA_027001895.1 Chromatiales bacterium
ACATATATTTGAGGAATGCATAGACGATTAAATTGGCCAATTGAAGCGAGTCGAGCGGATTACGCTGATGGCTTTGCCTGGAGCCAACCGGGTTCTAACCTGTGCCTGGATTTTCATGGTGACCCACTCGCGGCTAAATTGGTGGTTTTTTCAGACGGCAATCACCATATGGCGCTGGGGGCCTGCTGTCAGGCCTTTTTAAAACACCACCCCGATGTTGATGATATATTTTATGCAACCACGCCGCCGAAGGTGATTTTAGAGTCCGTTTTACGCGGCGGTGTTATGCTGGGAAATTTACGCTTAAACATGCTGCCGCATGTATTTATTAGCCCGAAAAATATTCTCGACAAACTGGTGGATAAGCAGCAGGTAAGTTTGCATCGGGCTTTTGCACGCAGCCGTGGTAATGTTTTACTGGTTAAAAAAGGCAACCCGAAAGCGATTAGCGGTATTGCCGATTTATTGCGGGACGATGTACGCCTGACGATATCCAACCCCATTACCGAAACAGCCAGTTATGATGTTTATAAACAAACCTTGCTCGATGTTGCAAAAGAACAAACGCTGGATGTAGTCGCTTTTGCTGATTTAATTCACAAGGATTCAAGCCGGGTTGTGTTTGGCGAGTCGATTCACCACCGCGAGGTGCCACAAACAATTTTTGAGGGTCGTGCTGATGTTGCGGTAGTGTACCACCATCTGGCTTTACGCTATACACGCATATTCCCCGATGATTTTGAGTTTGTTAAAATTAAAACTAGTGTGCCAGTAACGACTGATTACCACATTGGTTTAATGAATACGGCAGGGCAATGGGGTAAAACTTTTTTAGATTTTATGTTAAGTGACAAAGCACTGGAAATTTATACTGAGCATGGATTAACAACAAGTAACTAGCCTCGACTTCACATAAGAAAACAGATTGCCGCGCTACCACTCGCAATGACCCATTTTGTCATTGTGAACAATAGCAAAGCAATCTTACTCCGTAAAAGCACAAAAAATAAAAAACGTATACTTGTACAAACATGAGCTGGTTACCCTGCCTATTTTAATTCGATAGCACATAAAAAAAAGAACAAAAGGTGCAGATGATTTTATATCTACCCTTTTGTTTCACAAGGAGAAAGAGAAATGCTGTTTTTATTATTTGAATGTAATAAACATGGCTGATGTCCAGATTTTTGCATCGTCAACCTGATGCGCAACCATATACACCGGGCGATGCCCGTGTGGGCCATTTTTTGGTGCTACTTCAAAGTTACCGGTTACTTCACGTGGTGCGGGTAAATCACTCATGCGCTCCATTGCCAGAAACATATCAACACCCGGCAGCTCTTTTTTCAGGCGAGCCGCTTCAAGTAATTCAGCGCCGGTAAACTCCCAGGTAAAGGTTGGACAATGCACAAAGGGATTCCCTTTAAGGGGATCACCCACTTTTACATAGCCATCAATGGTGCCTTCAATTTTTATTTTCGCGGTCGCAATGTTTGATACATCCATTTCAATGGCATCGACATCACCATAGGTATCGCTCTTGAAACCAACCGTGGTTGGATTTTCACGCCAGCAAGTTTCTTCCTTATGTTCAAAACCAAGGCCTTCAAATTCATTGATGATTGCATTAGTGATGGTGATCTTACCTTTCCATACTGCCCAGCGATAACGATCTTTAATGCGTGCGCCACCCCAGCGGAAACGTATTTTACGATCCGAGTAACCCAGTTCTTGCTGCAGGTCACGATGCCAAATTTCACCTTCGTGATCATAGGCAATAATTTCATCCCAGCCCGCATCACCAAGAAAGCGATAATTTATCTGCGCGGCACCACTATGATTAAACTCATCGCCCATGATGTATTTATCACAAGTTGTTAAACCAAAAGTACGCTCACCGGTTGAAGCAAAGGTATGGCGTTCACGTAACGCAACGCCAATGGCTTTGCGCGATAACACAGGTGAGATAACACCGGAGATACCGCCCTTGGTTCCAAACACCGCCGTGCCAGGCACACCGCCACCGCAACGACCACGGTGTTCGTCACCGGCCATGCTTGCACCGATCTTGTAACCGCGTTGCATTGCATCTTCGTATAGCCAGCCAAAGTGGCCCCAGGCAGAACCAATCTCAATGAGTTTTTCAAGCTCGGGATGATGCCAGTCAAGAATACAACGGCGGCCACCGACGTGGGGGGTTAATAAATGGCCTTCTGGATCATGCGCATAAGACGCCCATAATTCTTCTAACGGCCAGGCACCTGGATCAGCAACGGTTGTGCCTGAGTCTTCATTCCAGTCTACCGACCGTACGTGAGTACCATCTTTTAAGTACGGGAATTCCGGTTCATCATCATGTAAGAAGATAACGTTATGGTCACCACCGGCACAGGAACTACCGCACCATTCCGTTCCCGGATAGGCGACGAACTCACCGTCTTTGGTAATCTCACGAATGAGTTCAACGGTTTTTTTCCAGCGTTCGGTGGTAATATTAAAATCATTGTGTGCAAAGGCCAGCACATCCAGCCCGGTTACATCTCGTCCATAGGTTAAGTTATAACTGGTGGAGTTAGTGCCCACCGTGTCTTCCGAATGAACGTGCAAGTCCGTGTAATAAATGCGGGGAAAGTCGATATCTTTATCAACAGTCACGTAAAAGGTATGGTGTTTAACGCCAGGATGATCGGGCATAACAGCGGTAATGGCTAACTCACCCGGTTTATCCGTTGGCATGTCTTCGAGTAACTGCACTGACCAACCCTCTTTAGGCATGGTAATATTTTTTTTGTAACAGCTCTTTCCATTTAATGTTGCGCTCACCTGCACTTTGTCTGCACGCGACCAACAGGTGTTACCCCATTCATCTTCAGCACGAATGCGCAATGGAATTTTCTCACCCTGTTTTACCAGTCGTGAACCGGCCCATTGCAATAATGCAGGGCCACCCGGTTTAATGTTGATCGCTAAGTCAGGTTCAACCGCGGCAAAACGTGAGGTGCCTAATGGATCGGCATAACAACGAAACTTAAAAAATTCTTCGGTGAAGGTTTGCACCCGTGTACCTGGCCCACCAAAGCGGCGATCACCCAGGCGAATAATGATTTGATCGCCTGCCTTTAAGTAGCCGTCATAGGTATCAACGATGACTGCTTTTTGGAATGGGCGTTCATGGCCTTTTTGATCGAAGCGCACTGAAAGCTTTTGCACCGATGCCGGGCTTTGGCCTTCCAGCGTTGGGCAAGCATGGTATTCTGCTGAGATATAATTGGCACCAGCCGGTTCAGTCGTCTGAAATAATTCCCAGTCTGAATAAAAGCGGAATGTTGCTTTAAACCATGAACCATCGGCCATCCCTGATTGACCCAATGTGTAAACAATAATAACTTCCTGCCACGAACCAGCAACCATTTCTTCTATATTACAACTGACACTACCCAAAAATGGCATGTCTTTGGTTTTTGCATATAATCCGGCAGGTGCGGTATAAGTATCACCGAGTTTTTTCTTTAACTCTGCATCAGACATTTTTTTCATTTGTAACCTTCTCCAAACTTTTTTATTAAATTTAAAAATCCAGTTATTTATCTTTTTAGGTACGCCACGTTTAACTAAAGTTAATCGCCTTTGTGTTCTCCAACCGCTGCCGCCGCGGTAGCCACTTCTTCTTCCTCTTCCAGCTGTTTCTTGCGACCGTCTTTGATGTTGTTCCAGAAGGTACGCACAATAACGAATAAGGTCAGCGCCATCAGCCCCATAGCAACTGGACGCTGGAAAAACATAAACGTGTCATACTCGGAAATAATTACCACCTGCTGCAAGGCACGTTCCCACTCCGGTGCCAGAATAAAACCAATCAGGAAAGCCACGTAGGAGTAATCGAACTTCCGCATGTAGTAACCAATAAAACCGAATAACAGCATAACCCCTACATCAAACATGGATGACTTGCCCAGGTAGGCTCCCATGACACAGGTAAAGACAACGATCGGGTAAAGGATAACCCCCGGTATATCAACCGCCTTGCAGAAATAACGCAACCCGAACCGCCCTATTAACAACAGAAACAGACTGGCCAGTAACAGGCTGCCGTAAATGCCATACATAAGCTGGGCGTTTTCCTTGAACATCAAGGGTCCCGGTTGCATACCATGGATCATAAACGCCCCCATCAGCATGGCGACCGCCAAATTACCGGGAATGCCCAACACGAACAGCGGAATCAAGCTGGCTCCCACCACCGCGCTATTCGCTGACTCAGAAGCACCGATACCTTCCAGACTGCCCTTACCGAATTCTTCTTTGCTTTTGGATCGTTTCATCGCCTGGTCGTAAGACATAAATGATGCAACTGGCGCACCCAGCCCCGGCATAGCACCCACACCAATACCAATCAGGCTACCGCGCAGCAGAGTCTTGATGTTTTTAAAAAATTCCCTAAATGACAGTAATCGATCTTCGAGCTTCGACGAAAATACGATGGCGGCTTGTTTGGCGCCCCCCTTGACCGTGAACTTTTCCAGTTGCAACAAGATCTCGGAAAAGGCCAATAATCCAATGGCCACAGGGATCAGTGACAAGCCACTGCCGAGTTGATAAATATCGAAGGTGAGTCTGGGCAAGGCCGTCACCGGTTCGGTGCCAATCAAACCAATCAAAATGCCAAAAGCAGCGGCCATCAAACCACGATTGATAGAGTTGGTACCGATGCCAGCGATGATCGTCAGTGCCAGTGAAATAAGCGCAAAGATTTCTGCCGGCCCCATAAATAAAGCCACAGCAGCAAGGGGTGCCGCAATTACAATCAACACCACGGTTGAAATAAAGTCACCTGCCACCGAACTATAAAGTGCCATGCGCAATGCCTTTTCACCCTTTCCTTTTTGGGTGAGCGGATAGCCATCCCAGGCAGTGGCCGCTGCTTCTGGTGTACCCGGTGTACGTAGCAGTACTGCGGATACCGCGCCACCAAAGAACGCGCCCTTGTTCAGCCCCACCAGAAAACCAATGGCGGTTAGCGGCGACATATAATAAGTAACTGGAATAAATAATGCGATGGCCATGGGACCATTGATGCCGGGAATTGCCCCGATCAGAACCCCGATGGCAACACCGAGTAATACAAACATCAGGCTGGCAGGTGAAATGGCGTCTAGCAGTCCCGCAATGATCATTTCCATAGTTTTTGTTTTTCGCTTGTTGTTATTATTTTAAAAAATTTGTGGTCCTGGCACCGGCACGCCGAAACCATAACGCATCACAATATAGAGAACCCCTGTCAGGATTATCGACAGCACTACCGACTGAAACCACTTACGGCTGCCGATGACGTGCTGGATAACCATCAGGAAAGCGAAAGCGGTGAGCATATAACCAATGTAGTCGATCACGAGCAACAGCAACACGCTCGGGATCATAATATTTGCGAGGTGGTACAACTTTACCCGCCCAACCTGAGTAAAAGAACTCCCCTCCTCCAGATCCTCCGGGAATTCCCTTTCTTCTGCCGGTATCGGTTTGTTCATATACAAAGCCACACCAATGCGCAGCAAAGAAAGGCACGCCATAAATAGCATGATGCCAACAGCCACATTCGACACCAGTGCCGGCGAAGCACCATAACCTGGGTATGCTGGTGTGTAGGTGGGAATCCCCCAGGTAAGCATCAATATGCTAAACCCGACAATCACTAGATAAGCGATACTGTCTCTTTTAATTCTTGTCACGTACGTGTCCTCTCTCTTACCGTCTTGCACTGAGAGCAATGTCGCCGGAACTGAACCAGTTAAGATCCGGCAACCAAATCTAACCTATAGGATCTATTTCATTTTTGCCTGTATGCCGAAGGTCTTGTACATTTCCTTCACGGAGTTATCCGCATGTTTTTCGCCCCACTGAACAGGTCGCATCAACAAGTTAGTCGTAATGAAATTCTGGGTTTCCTTGTCTTTTGCCAGCTTGCCAGCAGCAGCCAGGATTTTGGCTTTCACTTTCTTGTCCAGACCCTTCGGAGCAACCAGCGCGACGATCATTTCCACCTGTTCGTCGTAGCCCTGTTCGCGCAAAGTCGGCACATCAGGAATCGGCGGCAAACGGTCACCAAGTGCGGCGGCGATCAACTTGATTGTGCCAGCTTCGACGTGCTTATAAAGGATGGCACCAACATAGCCAACGGAAGCATGACCACCGGTTACGGCCTTAATCACAGATGGGCCACCTTTGGACGGAATCAACGATAGCTTCACGCCTTCCTTTTTTGCGATACGAATAAGTGCGTCACGATCATCGGCACCATGGAACATGGCAACCATGGCCTTGTTGTTTTTCTTATGCCATGCAAAGGCTTCCTTCAGGGTATTCCAGGGTTTATCGGCTTTGGAAATAAAGCCGCTGGAATTCAGCGCGACCAACGTCAGGTAATCGAAGTCTTCTGGTTTATAAATAAGCTTGCCGTGGTGTGGTGCATAGGTATACGCGGTCAGTGAGGTAACACCGATGGTATAACCGTCAGGCCTGGCTTTGCTAAGTTCGGTTGCCATCACCGTACCATGAGAACCGGTCACGTTCTTCACATTAATGGGCTGCCCCAGAATCTTGCTCATGCGCTGACTCAAGCCACGAGTCAAGCGGTCGATCTGTGCACCTGGTTGGGTCATGGTCATAAACGTAATGGGACGGCTTGGGTATTCAGCTGCATTAGCACTGCTAAAAACCGCAGTTAACATAACGCCGAGTATTAAATTACATACTTTTGGGTTAAATAAATTTTTCATCTTACTCCTCCGTGTTTTAGATTATCTTTAAATATCCTGCCCTTAAACTTAAAGGAGCAGCCAATAAATTGAGCAAAGTCGTTTTACCAAAAACCCCGAGGGCTCTAAAATTCAGCCTCCATGCGCTAGCACATGATCACCACTGTGCATTTATATGTTATTTTTTGTTGCCTTGAGTATGCATAGAATGCACAATCAAGGATGTCGTCCAGACGACAAAGAAAAAACTATTGCAAAATGGAATGCGTTAATTTAGTAAGTTCTAATATTAGGATGGAACAGCATAGTGAAAAAACTTAAAATGAACAGCAGCCTTATCTCTGTTGATAAAAAAAGCCTGAATAAATTCAAGGCTTACTCAACTTTACACTCCTATAGCAAGAGTGAATTTGTTTTTCAGGCGGGTTCGGTTAAGACAAACTTTTTTTTGTTATTAAGTGGCCGGGTAAAACTGTACCGGGTGTCCTCGCTAGGACGCGAAGTGACACAATGGTTTTGTTTTCCGGGGGAAGCTTTCGGTCTTTCAGAATTACAATCAACACAGCATCAATCCATTTACGCCCAATGTTGTGAACAAAGTGATGTTCTTTCAATACCCTTAAAGCAGTTTAACCGGTTTATAAAGCAGTCTCCGGATATTGCCCTTAAAATAATTGAACAACTATCGGTACGGTTAAAAATAACAGGGGAGACGTTACTTAATTTTACTTCCGATGATATTAAAACACGGCTTATAAAATTAATTATACGGCTCAATATGCGCTTTGGTATTGAATATAGAAAAGGGAGCTTAATCAATATCGAATTAACGCATCAGGAAATTGCTGACATGATTGGAGCCTGCCGGCAGTCGGTGACGGCCGTGCTTGGCGAATTAAAAGAATCGGGGAATATTGAAATAATAGACCATCACTTTTTTATTCCGTCCCTTCATGCATTTGAACAGCTTGCGGGGACAAAATATCACGAAAGACAATATAAAAAGCAACCCACTGAATTTTTAATACATGGCTAAATCAATGCTAAACATTAAATAAAAAGTGCAGAACATCCCCGTCTTTTACAATATAGTCTTTCCCTTCTGAGCGCAATTTACCTTCTTCTTTTGCGCCTTGCTCACCTTTGTATTGAATAAAATCATCATAGGCAACGGTTTCGGCACGAATAAACCCTTTTTCAAAATCGGTATGAATAACACCGGCAGCTTGTGGTGCGGTTGCGCCGACTTTTACTGTCCAGCCACGGACTTCTTTTTCACCGGCCGTAAAGTACGTTTGTAAACCAAGTAACTCATGGCCAGCCCGAATAACACGGTTTAGACCTGGCTCATCCAAACCCAAATCAGATAAAAATTCATTGAGTTCGTCTTCTTCCAGTTCGGTCATTTCCGCTTCGATAGAGGCACACACGGCAACAACCGGCGCGCCTTCTTTTTCTGCAAATTTTTTTACGCTATCAAGGTAGGGATTATCGCTAAAACCGTCTTCAGCAACATTGGCAATAAACATCAGCGGTTTTATTGTTAGCAAATTTAGGTCACGCACCAGTAATTGCTGTTCTTCATCC
>JALTLP010000009.1 GCA_027001895.1 Chromatiales bacterium
CCTCTACCGCGCTGACCTCCACGGCCACCACCGCGACCATTTTGAATGGGCTCAGCTTTAATGGTAGGGTCAGGGGTGAAGCCATCAATAACGACCTGTGGAATATCGCGTTTCATTAAGCGTTCAATATCCTTCAGTAATTTATGTTCATCCACACAAACTAACGACATAGCTTCACCCTCGTTACCGGCGCGCCCTGTTCTACCAATGCGGTGAACATAATCTTCCGGCACATTCGGTAATTCATAATTGACAACATGGGGAAGCTGGTCGATATCAATGCCTCGTGCGGCAATGTCGGTTGCGACTAAGACGCGAATTTTTCCCGATTTAAAATCGGCCAGAGCTTTGGTGCGTGCGCCCTGACTTTTATTGCCGTGAATGGCCGCAGCGCTGATGCCGTCCGTACCCAGTTGTTCAACCAGGCGGTTGCAGCCATGTTTGGTGCGGTTAAATACCAGAACCTGCTGCCAGTTATTTTGCCCAATTAACAATGAAAGTAACTCGCGCTTTCGTTTTTTATCGACTGGATGTACAACTTGAGTAACGGTTTCTGTTGCAGCGTTAACTCTAGCAACTTCAATTAAGGTTGGGTTGTGTAATAAACCGTTGGCGAGCTTTTTAATATCATTGGAAAAGGTGGCTGAAAATAATAACGTCTGTTTCTTTTTTGGAACCAGTGCGAGTACTTTTCGAATATCGTGAATAAAGCCCATATCTAACATGCGATCGGCTTCATCTAAAACCAGTATTTCCAGTTTGGATAAATCAATCGTGTTTTGACTCACGTGATCCAATAATCGTCCGGGAGTGGCGACTAAAATATCGATGCCGTTACGCAATTTTTTAATTTGTGGATTAATGCTAACGCCACCAAAAATAACGCTGGAACGAAGTGGTAAATGTTTACCATACTCTTCAACACTCTCACTAACCTGTGCCGCGAGCTCGCGAGTCGGGGTCAGTACCAGCGCGCGAATGGCTTTGCCTTTCTGGTGTTTGCCAGATTGCATTAAATTCTCTAGCAGGGGTAATGTGAAACCAGCGGTTTTTCCAGTACCGGTTTGTGCTCCGCCCATTAAATCTTTGCCTTCAAGAATAGGGGGGATGGCTTGTAATTGAATGGGTGAGGGTGTGGTGTAACCTTTTTCGGATACAGCACGAAGTAATTCGGCACGCAGGCCGAGTGTTTCAAATGACATTAAATTTGTGTTCTCTTTGGTATCTGCCTATCCAAAAGCGCTTTAGGCGTTAGGATCGGTCGAGGCGGAAACAGTTAGTTTGTTTCGAGCTGAATAAAGCTTTGAATACGGGTGCAGACCGAGGTGCACCGGAAAATTCTTTAAGGAATCCCTGAAGAATTGCGTTGCATTATACATGATTTTCTAATATTAGCTATTTTGAAAATAGGTGTAGAGGGAGTTTTAATATAAGTGGGGCAGCCTTGCCTCTCTTTTCTTGATTTTTAGACCTTAAAGCATTGATAATGCCCACCATGAAAATAATTAAAATGTTACAGGCTCTCGCTCAAAATCGCTTCTATTGGCTGGCATATATCGTTGGTGGTATGGGGTTGTTACTAGTCGCACTGTTTTACCAATATGTGTTGGAGGAGTACCCCTGTGTAGTGTGTATTCAAATTCGCTTATGGATTTCACTATTAGTTGTGGTGGCAGCAGGCGGTTTGTTGCTGCGTAATAACCGGCTTATTAACTTGTTTATGCAGCTGGGTATTGTGCTTGCCGCGGTGGGTTTTGTGGAGCGTAGTTATTTGTTGCTGGGAACGGAAAAAGGGTTTATTTTTTCTGATTGTGGCTTCGATGCGGGTTTGCCTGCCTGGTTTGCAATAGAGCAGTGGTTGCCGTGGTTATATCAGGTTGAAGCATCCTGCGGTTATACGCCTGACATTTTATTTGGTATTACCATGGCAGAAACCTTAATTGTGCTATCTATCGCTTTGCTTTTGTTGAGTACGAGTGTGGCAATTGCAACGCTCGTTGGTCTCTTTAAAAAGGGATAGTCGATATTGACTAGCTGGCAAT
>JALTLP010000010.1 GCA_027001895.1 Chromatiales bacterium
CTGTACGAGGCAGAATGTTTTTTAATTTGCTGTGCTTTATCGATAACACGCTGGATATAATGTTTTTCCCGGTTGCTGGCGCGAATTTGCTGAATGCCATCGAGTGTTTCTATCAGTGATTGCTGGAACACTTCGTAGGCCGAGTTTTCTTTTCGTTTTAATACTTTTACTTTTTTGCCCAGGATAACGGTAAAGTAAATCACCATCGGGTTCATAAATAAAATAAACAGCGCAAGTTGCCAGTGGATTAATAATAAAATAATGGTAATGCCAATCAGGCTAAGCACGGCAACAAGGGCCTTGCTGATGGATGCGCCTATGAACTCATCAATGGCATTTATATCGGTCACAAAGTGTGAGCTAACCGAGCCGCTGCCAAGGGTTTCATATTCTGCCATGGATATCCGTTGTAACTTTAACAGCAGAGCATGCCGGATACGGTAAGTAACATCTTTGGAAACAATAGTGAATTGCCGGGTTTGCCAAACGGTTAAATACAGGCCAACTATCCGCAGCAAAACAGTAATACCCAGAATGGCCAGTATATACAAAACCGGGCCATGCCAGTTTTGTGGAGTAAAATAATGAGTGATGGCAACCAGTTTGCCAGGTTGATTTAGCAGCACTTCATCGACCAGCAAAGGCATTAATAATGGAATAGGTACGGTTGCAATGACAGCTAGCAGCGCAACAATATTGGCAAGAATCAGTTCTCGCTTGTGTTCGCGGGCAATATTAAGAATATACTGCCAGTTGAATTGCCTGATAGTTAAATCAGGCTCGGTTTGGGAATGGCTCGGGTTTTCCGGTTGCATCTTGTCAGCGTTGGTTGATAAAAAAACAGGCTTGTTATCATATCAGTTCGAAGGCTTATTGGCTGCAACCGCCTTTGTGTTTTGAGATTATTGCAGGGTATCGGTTCCCGGTGTGTGTATCGCTTTTGTGATATCGCTTGCGAGGTTTTGCTTGTCCATCATTTCTACCAGGCTGCGTATTGATGCATCCTGTGGAACGTCCTGGATATTTGAGAACCACACATCAACAATGGCATTTCCGATATCTGGATCCTGCGGCAATACAGCCGGGCTACCAACAAAAATCCAGCGTTGACCATTTTGGGTCTGGATGGTGAGTAATTGTAGTGGTACGGTATCGACTGCTTCAGGCTTCATTTTATTCTCCTTTCACCAGGTTGAGTGGTGAATAATATGCAGCAACCATGCCATCATAGGAAAAATATGAAACATCTTCAGCTAACAGAAAACTTATATCATTATTTGCTTGACCACTCGGTCAAGCAACATCCGGTATTACAAAAAATTCAGCAGCAAAACAGCAGCGACGAGCTTACCTCGATTATGCAAATTGCGCCGGAGCAGGGGCAGTTTATGGCCTGGCTGGTAAAGCTAATGGCTGCAAAAAACATCCTCGAAGTGGGGACGTCTACAGGCTATAGCTCGCTGGCAATGGCGCTGGTTTTGCCGGACGATGGGAAGCTGATTACCTGCGATATTAACAAACAGGCGACCGATAAAGCGCAACAGTACTGGCAGGATGCCGGTGTCGATAACAAGATACAATTAAAGCTTGCACCTGCACTGCAATCGTTGAACAGTTTAATTGAACAAAACAAAGTAAACCATTTTGATCTGGCGTTTATCGATGCGGATAAAGTGAATTATCTGGCATACTATGAAGCCTGTCTAAAGTTGATAAGGCCGGGGGGGATAATATTAATTGATAATGTTTTATGGGGCGGAGCTGTCGTTGATAAAAAGGATAACAGTAAAGATACTACGGCCATTCGCGAGTTAAATAAAAAGCTTTCTAACGATAAGCGGGTGGATATTTCGATGTTACCGCTATCGGATGGTTTAACTCTGGCACGAAAACGCCAGGCAAAAATATCAGGTAATGGTAATGGCTGATATATTTAGTGTAACCGCACCACTTACGGTAAAAAAAATCAATGCCGAACAAAAAGTGGTTGCCGAGTATTTCAGGCATGAAAAAGGATTATTATACTTTGACCTTTACTGG
>JALTLP010000011.1 GCA_027001895.1 Chromatiales bacterium
TGTACCCAATGATATTTGTCTATTTAATCTCAGCCCTGGTAAATCGCTCAACTTGCTTTCCGATTATAATCTGATTAACTCCTTATATATCGGTAGCTGTATAAACACACTTTAGCGCAAAGCAACGATAGCCATTCAAAAGTATGTTTTTTCACACCATTTTTCGATAACCTGGCGGGTTTCAAGCGGTTTTTCAGTTAATAACCAGTGATCTGCATCGATAATTTCAATTGTGGCATTCGGAAATCGCTCAATAATTTCACGGGTATGATCAAATGAACTGATTGTGGCTCCCCCCGACAACAGTACCAGCACCGGCGTATTGATATCGGCAAGGTCGGGCAAGGGCTTGATAACTTCGTTAATATCCTGAAGATAGTTTGCCAGTGGTATAAATTTAAAATCTATGAGTGGATTAGTATACAAATCTGCGATAGTAAGCTCTGGATTTTGTTTTAAGGTTTCACGGGTGGCTTCATCAAGCGCTCGCAGATCACGTTTTGGTAAACGCCAGCGTTTAATGCCAGTTAAATTCAGAAAACGTAATAGCAAACGTATGACAGTAAGTAAATAACGGTATTTTTTTGCCTGTTTTAAACGGCCATGCAGATTTTGCGGAAAAACCGGGTCTATTAATATCAAACCACGTGTTTTATCCGGAAAACGACTGGCATATTCAATGGCAATTTGTGCACCGAGGCTATGCCCCATAAACACAGACTGCGGGTAGTGCTCGGCCTGTAGCACCAGGTTTATATCGTTTATCCAGGTATCACGGCTATAGTTACCACGATACATCGATTCACCATGACCCCGCAAATCGATACGCAGTAAATCCCATTTTTCTTTAAGCCTGGTATATTCTACGAATTCACTAAAACGTGTCGAGTTACTGGCAAGACCATGCAACAGTGTTATAAGTGGTTTACTTTGTTGTTGGCGTGTCAGCCAGTAACCTATTGTTGCGTTTTGCGTGGTTTTAATGTGCGACTGAATTTCATGCGTGGTCATATAAAAAAGTCGTTGATTGCAACAAACTGTTAAAAGCTGCTACCAAGTCGTAAGTAAAACTGGTCTTCACCAATCTTGCTATCGTGACCATGTGCAAAACCCAGTGTTATTCTGATTACCGAGCTGTAACCAAAAATTGCATCGGCATACAGCTCAACGCCCGAGCCGGTATAGTATTTATCCGGGCTACCATCACGCCATGTTGCGCCGCGGTCGACAAAAACGGCAGCAGATAATTTCTGCAAGCCGACTGGTGGTATCATTGATGTTCTTTCCAGATTCCAGATCGGAAAACGGTATTCAATACTGGTTAAACGCATCCGTCTGTTTCTTAATTCTGAACGGCCTTCAGCATAACCGCGTAATAAATATTCCCGACGATTAAACGGTGATGAAATTAAAGTTGATGAAAGCAGGCCCGGTTCAAAATTTGTATTCTGCGTACCGCCAAGCTCAAAAGGTCTTGAGTTACCTGTACCACGACCTTCTACGGCTCTTAAGGCAAGCACATGTGCACCACCTAAACGGATATATTCACGCCAGTCGGCAGTATAAACTTTACCACTGTAGTCACTGTTACCAATCGCATCACTGTCTTCAGCAACCGCCTGGATAACACGTCCTTCCGCACGACTAACCGATTTTGCATGAATCGAGGTGTTATTAAATACCACTGCTGCACCAAGCAGGTTATCTGTTGATGCTGCACGACCCGCAATCGTTGAATTTTTTGTCCATGAATCTTTTTCTTTATCCTTAATTGCTGCTGCATGGATTGATAAACGATTTTCCAGTGATAAAACAGGGAAAACAACTTCAGCCTGCTGTACATTCTGGCCACGCACCCTTACCAGGTTATCATTACTGTCAAGATATAATTTGTTGTCGTGTGAAACGTGTAACTTGAACGTTGGAAACCAGCGGTCGTAAATATAATCTACCGAACCCAGCCAGTCACTGTAACTCGAATCGTAGTTTGCATACGAAACACCAACACCATAAATATGCCTTGCCAGGGTATCCC
>JALTLP010000012.1 GCA_027001895.1 Chromatiales bacterium
CGTACCTTCGTAAATATACAAAGGTTTGGTACCATCTTCGATAACTGATTTTTCAATCACAACTTTTTCAAGGTGTTCCATCGAAGGTAGCTCGTACATTGTATCAAGCAACACATGCTCAAGAATCGAACGTAAACCGCGTGCACCGGTTTTACGTTCGGTTGCGCGTTGTGCAATAGAACGCAACGCATCAATTCTAAATTCAAGTTCAGCGCCTTCCATTTCAAACATTTTCTGATACTGTTTGGTTAAGGCATTTTTTGGTTCGGTTAAAATCTGAATCAGCGCATCTTCGTCCAGTTCGCTAAGCGTAGCAACAACCGGTAAACGACCCACAAATTCCGGGATTAAACCGTACTTGGTTAAATCTTCTGGTTCTACATCGTGTAAGACTTCACTTACCGATTTACCATCATCTTTGCTCTTTACTTCTGCGCCAAAACCGATGCCGCCTTTTTCGGAGCGTTCACGAATAATTTTATCCAGACCAGCAAAGGCACCGCCACAGATAAATAAAATATTAGCCGTATCAACCTGTAAAAATTCCTGTTGAGGATGTTTGCGTCCGCCTTGTGGAGGAACAGAGGCAACCGTGCCTTCAATTAACTTTAACAGCGCCTGTTGTACACCTTCGCCCGATACGTCACGGGTAATGGATGGGTTATCCGACTTGCGAGAAATTTTGTCAATTTCGTCGATATAAACAATACCGGTCTGGGCTTTTTCTACATCGTAGTCACATTTTTGCAGCAACTTCTGAATAATATTTTCAACGTCTTCCCCCACATAACCGGCTTCAGTTAATGTGGTTGCATCGGCAATCGTAAACGGTACGTTTAACATACGCGCCAGCGTTTCTGCGAGCAGTGTTTTACCGCAACCCGTCGGGCCGATTAACAGGATATTACTCTTGGATAATTCAACATCGTCTTTTTTCTGGCCGTTTTCAAGACGCTTATAGTGGTTATAAACCGCAACCGACAAAACTTTCTTGGCGCGCTTCTGGCCTATGACGTATTCGTCAAGAATTTCGCTGATTTCCTGGGGAGTAGGTAATTTACTACCATCGGTCGAGGCATTTTGTTCCTGAACTTCTTCTCGAATAATGTCATTACACAATTCAACACATTCATCACAAACAAAGACGGAAGGCCCGGCGATTAGCTTGCGTACTTCATGCTGGCTTTTGCCACAGAAAGAGCAATACAGTAATTTACCGTTATCGCCTGAATTCTGTTTATCGTCACTCATTTGTTTGCCTCGTTCTCTTTAATATATGTATACCATGCGTTTTTTTTAAAGGACTTTCAAGTCCATATCCTGAAAAAAGTGACTTGACTAACGCTTAATATCAAATCTTTCCAGCTCGCAGGCATCCCGCCCGGATTTCTGGTTAAAACCACTTTTTTGGCTATTCTTCAGGCTGTTCGCGTTGCTCCATTACCTTGTCAACCAAACCATACTCTACAGACTCTGCCGCGCTCATAAAGTTGTCACGATCAGTGTCGTTTTTTATGGTATCCATATCCTGCCCCGTATGATCGGCCAGAATCTTGTTCAAACGCTCACGTACGTCCAGAATTTCTTTGGCATGGATTTCAATATCGGTCGCCTGCCCCTGAAAACCGCCTAAAGGCTGGTGAATCATGGTGCGTGAATGTGGCAGGATAAAACGCTTGCCCTTTTCCCCACCGGTTAACAGTACCGCGCCCATGCTGGCCGCCTGGCCAATACACATGGTGCTGACATCCGGCTTGATAAACTGCATGGTATCGTAAATGGATAGACCTGCCGTTACCGAACCACCCGGTGAATTAATGTATAAGTGAATATCTTTATCAGGATTTTCTGACTCAAGAAACAGCATTTGTGCCACGACCAGATTGGCCATATGGTCTTCAACCGGGCCTACCAGAAAGATAACTCTTTCTTTAAGCAGTCGTGAGTAAATATCGTAGGCGCGCTCACCTCGGGCTGTTGTTTCAACAACCATTGGCACCATTTGTGAACGAATGTCCATATTA
>JALTLP010000013.1 GCA_027001895.1 Chromatiales bacterium
GTGCGGATAATGATAACCAGTGGGTTAAAGTGACAATGCTGGGTGCTAAAGGACTAACGGATACTGGACGTGTAAACAGAAATGGTATCGGCAGTGTTATTCGGTTTACACCGCAAGACGGACAAACAGCCATGGTGCCGGTAATCGGCGGTTCAAGTTATGCATCGCAAAATGCTCTGCAAAAAACATTTGGTCTTGGTTCTGCCAGCCACGGTACAATTGATGTGTTGTGGCCGGGTGGTGTAAAAAATAAGTTGTATTATGTGTACGCATCTGAGAGTGTTGTATTTCCTGAAATATCGTGCAGCTATGATGATATGAGTTTAAACCCAGGTGATTACTCGCATTGTGTTTTAAGTTCACTTAAACAAATTAAGAAAAAAGGCCTGATGGACTATCATCAGTTATTTCATTTTTACTTTAGTGCTTTGAAAGCCTATCATGATTTTAGAAATATTTAATTTATAAAAAGTATCGAACATAAAGTGCGGATACCGGTTTAGTGGTATTCGTGCTTTATAGAACTACTGTTGTAATCTGTCAATGGTAGTGCAGGGTCGGACCATGCTAAGTCATTAAAATGCATGAAAAAAAGTAAAATAAACAGGCCTTTTATTAGCTTAAACCTTTCATTTTAATATCAAAACCGATGCGGTAAGAAACTGCAGGTTCCTTAAGCAAATATTTACCATTATTATTAATACATCGTCGCCCATTTGCGCGTAGCCCTAATTCTGACTGCACGGACTTAATATAATTTTCTCTACCGACGGCAACGCTTTCTGTCCATATTGCTTCACGTTTGCCTGTCTTACTTAACAGCTCAGCATTTATCCAGTCACGCTGCGCACTTCGTAAACTATCTAACGAATTCATGCCGGATAATTGCATAAGCGCTTGCTGATCAATAATGCAATAACGATCGGGTGGTGACTGAATTTCCCTGTAACCACAATGTGGCCAATCCTCCGGATGCTGTACAACCCCGGCACGTACCATATTCATATCGATATACACCAGGCATTGAATTAAGTATTGCTGAGTATCAATCGCAGTCGCATGGTAACGATCTTCCCAAAATGCACCTTTACGATGTTTTCTCGTGTTGTAATCCTGTGCCGTACGACTAGCTATTAATTGCATCGCTTTTGAAATCGTATTTACTTTCGTATCTTTTACTAATAAATGAATATGGTTTGACGTGACAGTGTAATTTAAAACGCACAGACCATAGCGTTTTTTAGCTTCATATAACCAGTGAATCCAGTTCTTGCGATCTTTAGAAAATTTGAGCAGAAATTCTTTTTTATGACAACGGTGAGTGATATGCCAGATATGATCGGGTAGAAAATGACGGTTGGCTCTGGGCATAGTACTTCTTCCTTAAAGTATCGTTTTTACTAGTGAAATGGTGCATTTAAGACTAAATAATGGCTTGTTTTTAAGTGTTTGTCATTGTTTTTCAATGGGTTGGTTTGGTCCGACCCCTGACTGCTGACTGTGGTCCGACCCCTGACTGTTCGCTGACTGTTTATACCCACGCGGAGCGTGGGAATAAGGAAAGTAGACCAACCGGCCAATAAAGCGGCCATAATCTCATTATAATAGATGTTTATTTTTATAAAATACTATTAATATCATTAACTTGCTGTTATGTTTAAGTGGCCAGTAAAGCGGTCAATATGATCGGTGTTTGTGGTTTTAAACAAGAAGGAAAGTGAATGAGTGGGTCTATTTTGCAGCTTGCGCCTTTTATACCCAGTGATAAAGCACTGGAGAGCGCTGCCTTGCCTGATAAGGTAATGAGCTTAAGTCAGAAGTCGGCAAAGCTTTCGGGGCAATTAACGGCGATAAGCCTGCACACCCTTGAAGCCTATATGCGGGTGATTAACTCGTATTACTCTAACTTAATAGAGGGCAATGCCACTCGGCCCCATGAAATACGCGCCGCCCAGCGAGGGCTGTATAGTGCGGATGTTGATAAGCGCGATTTGCAAAAAGAGTCGTTGGCGCA
>JALTLP010000014.1:0-3090 GCA_027001895.1 Chromatiales bacterium
ACAACAATAATTAACAGTGACGTTCCACCAAAATAAAATGGTACATTCCATTCCAGAATCAGGAATTCCGGTAATAAACACACGGCTGTTATATAGATCGCACCCACCAGCGTCAGACGACCTAAAATTGTATCAATATGTTTTGCCGTTTGTTCACCCGGACGTACACCTGGAATAATGGCATTGGCCTTTTTCAGGTTATCTGCTGTTTCTTTCGGGTTGTACATCAACGCCGTGTAAAAGAAGCAGAAGAAAATAATGGCGACTGCATACAATAATACATACAGAGGCTGACCCGGTGATAACATTGTGCGAATATCGGTCAACCAGCCCAGGCTTGAATCATTACCAAACCAGCCAGCAATTGTCGCTGGAAACAAAATAATACTCGAAGCAAAAATTGGCGGAATAACACCGGCCATATTTATCTTCAGTGGCAAATGGCTTGTTTGCCCCTGATACTGCCCACGCCCCTGCTGGCGTTGAGCATAATTAACCGTAATCCGTCGCTGGCCACGCTCCATAAAGACAACAAACGCTGTCACCGCAATCGCCAGTATAAATAAAATTAAAATAACCGCGGAACTCATTTCACCGGTACTGCCACGTTCCAGCGTTCCGGCAATAGCACGTGGTAAACCAGCCACGATACCCGCGAATATAATCAGAGAAATACCATTACCAATGCCACGCTCTGTTATTTGTTCACCCAACCACATCAAAAACATGGTACCAGTTACCAGTGTAATAACTGTTGTAAAATAAAACAGGTAAGCATTATCAATAATAACCAGACCATCTTGTCTGAATAATGCCACGGCTATACCGAGTGACTGGAAAGTACCAAGTAATAACGTACCGTAACGTGTGTACTGAGTAATTTTACGTCGCCCCGAGGCACCTTCTTTACTCAGTGCTTCGAGCTTTGGATGCACTTTGGTGAGTAGCTGCATAATAATCGAAGACGATATATACGGCATAATACCAAGCGCAAACAATGACAATCTTGATAACGCGCCACCTGAAAACATATTGAACATATCCAGGATAGTACCCTTTTGCTGCTCAACCATTTGCGCAAGTTGCCCCGGATCAATACCCGGCACTGTTATAAAAGAACCGATTCGAAACACCAGTAGCGCACCGATGACGAACAGTATCCTTTGACGCAGCTCACCGAGCTGCCCACTGCTTGCAGATGGAATTTTATTACGCGTTGCCACTACTAATCTTCTACTTTACCGCCAGCGGCTTCAATTGCAGCACGCGCACCTTTAGTCACGCGCAAACCTTTTACAGTCACCGCTTTTGTTATTTCACCTGACAGCATTACTTTTGCACGTAATACATCGTTCCGCACAAGGTTTGCCGCTTTCAGTGCCGCTAAATCAACAACACCATCAATAAGATTGAGTTCGTGTGTACGAATCTCATCCGTCACGAAACCAACACGTGAACTAAAACCACGTTTAGGCAAACGACGTTGTAAAGGCATTTGACCACCTTCAAAACCTACCTTGTGATAACCGCCAGAACGTGACTTCTGACCTTTATGGCCACGACCGCAGGTTTTACCCAGGCCAGAACCAATTCCGCGGCCAACACGTTTAGCCGCTTTATGTGAACCTTCAGCTGGTTTAAGTGTATTTAAACGCATGACTATTCCTCAACTTTAACCATATATGATACAGCATTGATCATGCCGCGAACTGAAGGTGTATCTTCAACTTCAACAGTATGATGCATACGACGTAACCCTAAACCCGCAACACATGCTTTATGTGCTGCCAGGCGACCAATAGTGCTTTTAACCAGAGTTACCTTGATTTTATCTTTACCAGCCATTTTCTTATTCCGTAATATCTTCGACTTTTAAACCACGCTTTGCAGCAACCTGTTCAGGCGATAACATACTTGCCAGGCCATCTACTGTGGCGCGAACAACGTTGATAGCATTATTAGTACCAACGCACTTTGCAAGTACGTTATGCACACCAACAACATCAAATACAGCACGCATTGGGCCACCTGCGATAACGCCGGTACCTTCAGAAGCTGGCTGCATATAAACTTTTGCCGCACCTTTGTGAGACATAATCGGGTAATGTAATGTACCCTCGTTTAACTCAACAGTTTTCATGTTTTTGCGGGCATCTTCCATTGCTTTTTGAATAGCAACAGGTACTTCACGTGCTTTACCGCGACCGTAGCCAACTTTGCCTTTACCATCGCCAACCACTGTCAGCGCTGAAAAACCAAAAATGCGACCACCCTTTACAACTTTTGCAACACGACGAATGTCTACAAGACGTTCCTGTAAACCATCAGCTGCTGTTGAGTTTTCAAATCCTGCCATAATATTTACCTTTTAAATACTTAATCCGGCTTCACGAGCTGCATCAGCAAGTGCTTTAACACGACCATGGTAACGGAAACCTGAACGGTCAAAAGCTACCTTATCAACGCCTGCCGCTTTTGCTTTTTCTGCAATCGCTTTACCCACTGCAGTGGCGGCATCAACATTACCTGTATTACCTAAACTCTTTTTAACGTCTGCCTGCACGGTGGAAGCAGTAGCGACAACACTCTGACCATCAGCAGCAATAATCTGCGCATAGATATGACGCGGTGTGCGGTGTATCGTTAAACGAGGTACAACCAGCTCACGAATTTTTGCGCGTGATTTACGAGCACGGCGTAATCGAGATAATTTCTTTTTCATTTGAGGTGACCTACCTTATTTCTTCTTGGCTTCTTTACGTGCAATATATTCATCCGCATATTTCACACCCTTGCCTTTGTATGGCTCTGGTGGACGGAAAGCACGAATTTCTGCAGCAGCCTGACCAACAATCTGTTTATCAATACCTTTAACAACAATTTCTGTCTGACTGGGTGTTTCAGCAGTGACACCCTCAGGTAATTGATAGTTCACCGGGTGCGAAAACCCTAAAGTCAGGTTTAATGTTTTACCCTGAGCCTGAGCACGGTAACCAACACCAACAAGCTGTAACTTCTTTTCAAAACCGGCACTGACACCGGTAACCATGTTAATGATTAATGCTCGTGCAGTTCCTGACTGAGCCGGTG
>JALTLP010000014.1:3100-8204 GCA_027001895.1 Chromatiales bacterium
CGGTTAGCAAATGAAATTACATTGTTTTCCTGTTTTACTTCTACAGCAGGATGAATATCATGCTCTAAAGTACCTTTTGAACCTTTTACGCTAATATGCTGATCGTTTATAGAAACATCAACACCTGCAGGTATTTCAACTGGAGTTAATCTGGCCATTTGTATTAAACCTTACGTTTGTGCGTACTTACTGTACTGTACAGAGTACTTCGCCGCCGTGCCCAGCTTTACGCGCAGCACGGTCAGACATTAAACCTTGTGAAGTAGAAATAATCGCTATTCCTAAACCACCCATAACTTTTGGTAAGTCATCGTTACCTTTATAGATACGAAGACCAGGACGACTTACACGTTTGATTTTTTCAATAACCGGCTTGCCATCAAAATATTTCAGAACAATTGTCAGGTTTATCTTGCCGTCATCTTCAGTAACTGAGAAATCACTAATAAAACCTTCGTCTTTCAAAACCTGGGCGATGGCCTGTTTTTGTTTTGACGAACGCATTGATACATCAACTTTTGACGCATGTAATCCGTTACGGATACGCGTTAACAAGTCAGCGATTGGGTCAGTCATCATAATTCTGTTCTCCTAAATTCTTAACCTGGCAGCCGCAGCTTACCAACTTGCCTTGTGTAAACCAGGCACATCACCACGCATAGCAGCTTCACGTAACTTGTTACGGCACAGTCCAAACTTACGATATACCGCATGTGGACGACCTGTAATTTTGCAGCGACGCTGAACACGAACCGGGTTCGAGTTACGAGGTAATTTTTGTAATGCTTTTTGCGCTTCCATACGTTCTTCAAATGGAACCGTCATATCCTTAATAGTTGCTTTTAACGCAGCACGTTTTTCTGCATATTTTGCAACTGTCTTGATACGCTTCTTTTCACGCTCAACCATGCATACCTTAGCCATTTTTATCTCCTGCTCCGCCTTTTAACGGGAAGTTAAAGGCTGCTAATAAAGCACGGCCTTCTTCGTCTGTTTTAGCTGTTGTTGTAAATGTAATATCCATACCACGTAAGGCATCGATTTTATCGTATTCAATTTCAGGGAAAATAATCTGTTCCTGAACACCCATGCTGTAGTTACCACGACCGTCAAATGATTTTGGATTTAAGCCACGGAAGTCACGAATCCGTGGGATAGCAATACTAACCAGGCGATCCAGAAATTCGTACATACGATCACTGCGTAAAGTTACTTTACAACCAATAGGCCAGCCTTCACGAACCTTAAAACCAGCAACTGACTTACGCGCCTTATTCACCACAGGTTTCTGACCTGCAATTTTGGTCATATCACTTACCGCGTTTTCCATCACTTTCTTGTCATTAAGTGCTTCACCCACACCCATGTTAAGCGTAATTTTGGTAATACGTGGTACTTCCATAACACTTTTATAACCAAACTGTTCTTTCAGCTGGCCAACAATCGTGTCTTTATATAGTGTTTCTAATCTTGCCATTGTAATAACCTTACCGTGCTTATACGTCTACGACTTCGCCGTTCGATTTAAAGTAACGAACTTTACGGCCATCTTCTAAAATTTTAAAACCAATGCGGTCGGCCTTACCCGTTGCTTCGTTAAAAATTGCAACGTTAGATGCCTCTAATGGCATTTCAACTTCAACAATACCACCCGGTGCACCTGAAGCCGGATTTGGCTTCTGATGTTTTTTGGCAACGTTGATATTTTCAACAACCACCTTGTTTTCATCCACGATAACGCGGGTCACTGTGCCACGCTTACCTTTATCTTTTCCGGCTAGAACGATAACGTCATCACCTTTACGAATTTTATTCATAATGAGAACTCCCAGCCTTATCTACAGAACTTCTGGTGCTAATGAAATAATTTTCATGAATTTTTCATTACGTAATTCACGAGTTACCGGCCCAAAGATACGAGTACCAATAGGCTGCAAGCTTGCGTTAAGTAAAACCGCAGCGTTGCTGTCAAAACGGATAACAGAACCATCTGGACGACGAACACCTTTACGTGTACGTACGACAACCGCATTATGCACATCACCTTTTTTCACTTTACCGCGAGGAATGGCTTCCTTGATGCTCACTTTAATAATGTCACCAACACCGGCATAACGGCGTTTCGAACCGCCCAATACTTTTATACATTGAACACGACGAGCACCACTGTTATCGGCGACCTGTAGCTGTGTTTGCATCTGAATCATGGTTTACTCCGATTCTAAAATTTAATTAACCGTGCCTTAAGCAGTTACGGCACGAGTTACGATTTTTTCAAGTGTCCATGTCTTTGACTTGGACAATGGGCGACATTGTGAAACTTCAACTGTATCACCCATGTTACATTCGTTATTTTCATCATGCGCATGCACTTTGTTGGAACGCTTGATATATTTACCGTAAACAGGGTGTTTTACTGATTTTTCAACCAGAACAGTAATGGTTTTATCCATCTTGTTACTTGTTACAACACCTGTAACCGTTCGTTTCACATCTTCACTCATGCTGCATTACCTGTTTTCTTTTCATTCAGAATAGTTTTAATTCGGGCAATTGTACGACGTACTTCTTTTAACTGATGAGTACGTGTTAACTGTCCGGAACCACGCTGCATACGCAGGTTAAACTGCTCACGCAACTTTTCTGTCAGTTCCTTATTTAATTCTGAAGCATCTTTTGCTCTTAAATCATTCGCTTTCATTACAATACCGTCCGCGTAACAAATGTTGTTCCAAGTGGTAATTTGGCTGCTGCCAGACGGAATGCTTCACGAGCGATTTCTTCGCTGACGCCTTCCATCTCGTATAACATACGACCAGGCTGAATCTGCGCAACCCAGTATTCAACGTTACCTTTACCTTTACCCTGACGTACTTCCAGTGGCTTTTTGGAAATAGGCTTGTCCGGAAAAATACGAATCCAGATTTTGCCGCCACGTTTAATGTAACGTGTCATAGCACGACGTGCTGCTTCAATCTGACGGGCAGTGATACGACCACGCTCAGTTGACTTTAAACCAAACTCACCAAAGCTTACTTTACTGCCTCGTTGAGCAAGTCCACGGTTACGACCTTTTTGTTGCTTTCGAAATTTTGTACGTTTCGGCTGCAGCATGATGTTCTCCTACAATATCCTGTTTACTTCGCTGCTGCTTTCGCAGGTTCTGCTTCAGTATTAGCCTGTTCTTGAGCGCCAATTACTTCGCCTTTAAAGATCCAGACTTTTACGCCAATGATCCCATAAGTTGTTAAAGCAGAAGCAACGCCATAATCTATATCTGCACGTAATGTATGCAGTGGTACACGGCCTTCGCGGTACCATTCACTACGTGCAATTTCAGCACCGTTTAAACGGCCACCGACATTAATTTTTACACCCTGTGCGCCAAGACGCATTGTATTGCTGACCGCACGTTTCATTGCACGACGGAACATAATTCGACGTTCCAGCTGTGAAGCAATACCTTCTGCAACCAGTGTTGCATCGAGTTCAGGCTTACGAATTTCTTCGATATTAATGTGTACTTTTGGTAAAGCCATTATCTTGGTTACGTCATTACGTAAACGTTCAATGTCTTCGCCTTTTTTACCAATAACCAGTCCAGGTCGTGCAGTATGAATCGTAATATTTGCACTTCCGTGAGTACGTTCAATCTGAATGCGGCTTACAGAAGCAGACTTCAGTTTGTCTTTTAAGAAAGCACGTGCTTTTAAATCCTGGTTTAAATACTCAGGATAGTCTTTCGAGTTGGCATACCATTTGGAGGTATAGTCCTTGACTATGCCTAAGCGGATACCCGTTGGATGTACTTTTTGCCCCATCGTCTACTCTCTTATTTATCTGAAACCATCACAGTAATGTGACTTGAACGTTTTAAAATATGGTATGCAGCGCCTTTAGCACGTGCTTGCCAGCGTTTCATTGTTGGACCTTCATCTACAAAAATACGGCTGACTTTCAATTCATCAATATCCGCACCTTCGTTATGCTCGGCATTGGCAATCGCAGATTCCAGTACCTTTTTAACCAGGGCAGCGGCTTTCTTGGTGCTGAAAGTTAACAGTTGTAATGCATTTTCAACTGGCACACCACGCACCTGATCTGCAACGAGTCTTGCTTTCTGGGCAGAGATTCGGGCATTTTTTAATTTAGCAGTTGCTTCCATCTTAATAACCTTTACTTAGCTTTCTTATCAGCAGCATGACCTTTGTAAGTACGCGTTGGCGCAAACTCACCAAGCTTATGGCCGATCATGTTGTCACTAATCAGTACCGGTACGTGTTGACGACCATTATGTACTGCAATTGTTAAACCAATCATGTCCGGGATAATCATCGAACGACGTGACCAGGTTTTAATTGGCTTCTTGCTGTTTGTCTCAATCGCATTTTGCACTTTCTTAACCAGGTGCAAATCTAAAAATGGACCTTTTTTAATCGAACGTGGCACGTTAATTATCCTCTATCAATTACTTCTTGTTACGACGACGTACGATTAATTTATCAGTACGTTTGTTGCTTCGTGTTTTATAACCTTTGGTAGGTGTACCCCAGGGGCTTACCGGATGACGACCACCCGATGTACGACCTTCACCACCACCATGCGGGTGATCAACCGGGTTCATCGCAACACCACGAACGGTTGGACGAACACCACGCCAGCGAGTCGCACCGGCTTTACCAAGCTTACGCAGGTTATGTTCTGAATTACTGACTGAACCGAGTGTTGCACGGCAGTCTGATAAAACCTTGCGCATTTCACCGGAACGTAATCTTAAAGTTGCATATTCGCCTTCACGTGCAACTAACTGCGCAGAAGTACCTGCGCTGCGAATCATTTGCGCGCCTTTACCAGGCTTCATTTCAACACAGTGAACCACACTACCCACAGGCATATTACGTAGTGGCATGCAGTTACCTGTTTTAATTGGGGCATCAACACCTGACATTAATTCGTCACCCTGCTTCATACCTTGCGCCGCAATAATGTAACGACGCTCACCGTCTGCAAACAATAACAATGCAATGTTTGCAGTACGATTTGGATCGTATTCAAGACGTTCAACCTTTGCAGGGATACCATCTTTATTGCGTTTAAAATCAAT
>JALTLP010000015.1 GCA_027001895.1 Chromatiales bacterium
TACCACCTTACCCATCGAGCTAGCACAAACATTTTTTAAAAAATTAAAATTAAAAGGCCATAAAGGAAAAATTGCAGAAAAAATTATAAAGGAAATCAGCCAACGGCTGGACTTCCTGGTTAATGTTGGCCTGGAATATTTATCTCTGGATCGCAAAGCCGATACCTTATCCGGCGGCGAAGCCCAGCGTATCCGTCTTGCCAGCCAGATTGGTGCAGGACTGGTTGGTGTGATGTATGTACTGGATGAACCTTCTATCGGCTTACACCAACGCGATAATACCCGCCTGTTAAACACCTTAAACTATCTTCGTGATTTAGGTAATACGGTTATTGTTGTTGAACACGATGAAGAGGCGATTATGAGTGCCGACTATATTGTTGATATTGGCCCCGGTGCCGGTGTGCATGGCGGTGAAATTATTGCCCAGGGCACCGCTAAACAAATACTGGCCAACCCAAAATCGATTACCGGCCAATATTTATCCGGCAAAAAATCTATTCACGTGCCGGACAAAAGAAATCATAACGACCCGGGCAAACAGCTTGTTATAAAAGGCGCAACAGGCAACAATCTTAAAAATGTCTCTGTTACTATTCCTGTAGGTTTAATGACAGCGATTACCGGTGTATCGGGTTCGGGTAAATCAACATTAATAAATGACACCTTGTATCGATATGCTGCAAAAGAAATAAACAATGCCAGTGGCGAAGTCGCGCCATTTAAAAAAATAACAGGTATGAATCAGTTCGATAAAATTGTAGACATTGATCAAAGTCCTATTGGTCGCACACCGCGTTCCAACCCGGCTACCTATACGCAATTATTTACCCCCTTACGTGAACTTTATGCACAAACCCAGGATGCGCGCACCCGCGGTTATGCCCCTGGCCGATTCAGTTTTAATGTAAAAGGCGGGCGCTGCGAAGCCTGTCAGGGTGACGGTGTAATAAAAGTTGAAATGCATTTTCTACCAGACGTTTATGTGCCCTGTGATATTTGCAATGGTAAGCGTTATAACCGTGAAACATTAGAAATACGATACAAGGGTAAAAATATTTTTGAAGTACTGGAAATGACAGTTGAAGATGCACTTGTATTTTTTGATGCCATCCCGGTTATAAAGCGCAAACTGCAAACATTAATGGACGTGGGGCTTTCATATATTACACTCGGACAAAACGCAACAACCCTTTCAGGTGGCGAAGCTCAACGAATAAAATTATCCCGAGAATTATCCAAAAGGGATACGGGTAAAACACTTTATATACTGGACGAACCCACAACCGGTTTACACTTTCATGATATCGAACAACTGCTTAGTGTGTTACATCGCTTACGTGACCATGGCAATACCATTATTGTTATCGAACATAATCTGGATGTAATTAAAACAGCCGACTGGATTATTGACCTTGGACCAGAAGGTGGAAATAAGGGGGGGACGATTGTCGCGGAAGGCACACCAGAACAGGTTATAAAAGTAAAAGGATCTTATACCGGCAAATACCTTAAGCCGTTATTAAATAAAAAGACCTAACTATGGCTCAACTTGTAAGTTAATTTCCCAAGCAATACATTAAAGAAATTATTTCTGGATAAAAATCCAAAAAATGGATCACGCCTGATACCAATATTACTGCGCAAGAACTTTAACTTGATATGTGCCGGGTCAATAACCAACCCCTGGGAAATCGCCTTAATCGCTACCTTTCGTTTATTAACAATCAACGCCGCTCTGGCCAGGCACAGGAACACTTCCGGATTTTTCAGTTCTGAATTTGCTGCAAAAACACACTTATTATAGCCTTCATCCCGATTACCATGCCGAATCAGGCACAGACCATAATAAGCAATATATTCGTTGGCGCGATAATCAGTTTTGGGTGTTTGCCGAATAGCATGCAGAAAATATGGAATGGAAGTTCCATATTCCTGTTTATTATATAGTTCTATTGCCTGGTTGAAAGCTTCTTCAGCAGTAAGGAGATTAATCATT
>JALTLP010000016.1 GCA_027001895.1 Chromatiales bacterium
TGTTTATAGCGCATAAGCCGGTGTACGATAAGTTTTGTGAAGTTTTGTTTGATATTATTTTCAAACTATTTTATACCTACGAAGATGAAATAAAAAAACTGGACTCCTACAACCGTCGCTTACCTGCATTTGTTGCAGAGCGGGTTGTAATGGCATTGATTGTGAATAAAGAACACTTCTTTCCAGAGCTGGAAATTGTGCCATTAAAATGGAAGGCGTTAAAACCTTCCATGTTTAAAAAACTGTTTAAAGGCCAAAAAAAATAATGTAAGTAAATTTTTTTACTCATCAATCATCTTCATCGCACTTACCAGGCTACGGTGCATCCGTGAAATAGAACTGGAAAGAGATGCAATTTCATCCTTACCTTTAGCCTTGAAGTCTTCGGCATCCAGATCACCCATACTAACCTTCTCGGCGTGTTGTGACATTTTTCGAATGGGGCGTATAACAATTGCATTTAATAAAATGTTAAGCATTATGATGACTGTAACAAAAATAACCGACATCGAGAGCATAAATGTTTTAAAGGCTTTATCGGCACGCTGCAGTGGCAAAGACATGGGTACTTTTACCAGTTGAGTGCCGACGATTTCATTCATCTTCCAGCCGAAGCCATTGGCATTGCCGTATTGAGCTAATAGTGCTTTGGGGGCATCATCCACATTACCATGACAGGAAAGGCAGCCTTCTTTAGTTATTTTAATCGGCCGGGCAATATACAGGTATTGTCCTTTTGCGGCTTGCTGTTCACCAATTAACTCTTTCTTATCAGGATGAGACTTAAAATATTCAACCAGGGTTGATTCCCAGTCTGTTGCGCGGGATGCCGGGTTGGTTGGGTTAATGGTCGCTTCTTTATATGTATATTCAGGGTAACGCGCATGTAAGCGTCGAATATTGGCATGAGCGGAATAAGCCGGCACCATTTGCGGCAGAAATTCCTGGTTAAGACTTTTTAGTAAAGGACGAATTTCATCAATGGTATAGCCCCGGTTGGCTCTGGCGCTTTCGAGTATAATACCGGCAGTATTCAGGATCTCTTCACGCGCATTGTCCTGCAACATTTTGTAGGAGATAAAGCCGGAAGCAATTACACCAATACCGGCAACAATGATAAAAGATAAATTAAACTTGGTTCTTAAGCCCATTGGGTCGTTCCTTTATTATTTTTTTAAGTTAAAAACATTTTTTTATCTGAGTATCCAGTTCATTTTTATCTTTACTGTCCTCAACATGTTCCTGTAAAAAACTGCAAAGCTCATCGGTTGTCTGGCTTTTTTTACTATAGCGATTAACCAGTAATTTGCCAATCGGCCCAATAAAAGAGGTTGTCACATTTATAATACAGGCAAGCTGTTCATCACTAAGTTCAAGCCCGGTATTAATAACCTGTTCTGTATTGAGCGTTGGCGTCGATGAGGTGGTGGCAAAGCGTTGGCGAATGGCAAGCCGTGCTTCTTCACCTGGGATATGTTCATCCAGCTTATTGCATAAATCCTGTATATCGCTGGAAGTTTCCAGTGCCTTGTTAACCAGTACCTGTGCCATTGGGCCAACATGTTTGGTCAGTTCTTTGGTTAAGTCCTGAATGGTATGCTGGTCAAAGTTGGCAACGGTTTCTTTTGTTTCAGCGTTAGGGTCAAATGTTTTGTCCGTGCTGGTCGGTGTGTGTGGCGTAATGGTTTCGTTATTTGAAATTTTTCGAAGGTCATCCATAAATTCAAGTAACGACGGATAACGGTCAGCAACATCACGCGCCAGCGCCTTATCAATAACCAGGTTTAATGTTTTTGGCAGATGATCCGGCACACTCAGGTCGGGCCGGTCTGCATACAGTACCGAATGAATAATCGCAGGTGCCTGGTCGCCTTTGTAGGGGCGATGCCCCACCAGCATTTCATAAAACATAATACCCAGTGCCCAGATATCAGTACGGGCATCAATTTTTTCGCCACATAATTGTTCGGGAGACATATACGCAACTGTGCCCA
>JALTLP010000017.1 GCA_027001895.1 Chromatiales bacterium
TTGTCGTTGCGAGGAGTGAAACGACGAAGCAATCTATTTCTGATTTACAGCAAGATTGCCGCAGTCACGTTGTTCTTTCACAATGACAAAATACCAAAAGCAGTTTGTAAGATACTGACGTCAGATATCCATCCCAGAAGGCGCTTAATATTATAATAAGCAACCGTCAGGCTACCTGGTTAGATTTTTTATTAAGCCAGTAGTCCAGCGTGGTAACAAGCTTTTCTCTGTCAATGGGCTTGGCAAGATGAGCATCCATTCCAGCATCCAGGCATTGTTGTTTGTCACTTTCCATTACGTTTGCAGTTAAAGCGATAATGGGGATACGTTTTCGGTTTTTTTGTAATTCATTTTCACGAATAATACGGGTAGCTTCAAAACCATCCATAACCGGCATCTGGCAGTCCATCAGGATTAAATCAAAGTTTCCTTCAGCCCATTTTTTTACTGCCTGCTCGCCATCGTTTGCATGTTCATAGTCAATGCCGAGCTTTAATAAAATTGCTGCCATAATTTTTTCGTTAACAATATTATCTTCAACTAGTAGTATTCGGTTATTAAAAGTAATATCTTTCTGTACGGTTGTGCTTTTTTCTGCTGTGCTTGCGGATACAGGCAGTTCAAGCTTAAACCAGAAAGTAGAACCTTTGCCTTCCGTGCTGTTTACGCCAATCTCTCCGCCCATTAATTCAATGAGTTGCTTGCTAATTGTTAAACCAAGCCCGGTGCCACCAAACTTGCGCTGTATGCTGTTGTCGACCTGGGTAAATGCATCGAATAATGATTGCTGTGCCTGCTTGCTGATACCAATACCGGTATCATTAACTTCAAATTTAATTCCGGCTTTGTTGTTGTTTGTTTGCAGGTTAATAACATGTATATCCACCTTTCCTTTCGAGGTGAATTTAACGGCATTACCTGCCAGGTTTAACAACACCTGGCGTAAACGACCGCTATCGGCCAGAACATATTCCGGGCAGTTTTCATCTATCTTAAATGTCAGCTCAATACCTTTATCGCTTGCGGTATTTTTTAGTAATGCCAGTGTGTTTTCAACTATGCTTTGTAGTCGGCAGGTTTCAGGAATAATTTCAAATTTACCAGCCTCAATTTTTGAAAAATCAAGAATATCATTAATGATTGATAGTAAAGCCTGTGCAGAGTTATCAATGATTTCTACCTGCTGTTTTTGTTCTTCGCTAAGTGGAGTGTCTTCGAGTATTTGCAGCATACCCAAAATACCGTTCATTGGTGTGCGAATTTCGTGGCTCATATTAGCGAGGAATGCACTCTTAATTTTAGCCGCCGCCTCAGCTTTTTCTTTTGCTTCGATTAAATCATTCTGTGTATTTACCTGTTCAGTAATATCACGCAGTATGCCGGTGTATTTAATTTTACCGTCAACGGTCATGCCTTTAATCGACAAAGCAATGGGAAATTGGCTACCATCCTTGTGCACTCCAAAAATATCCCGGCGGCTTTCTATGTTCTGAATCCGGGTGGTGGGTACACTATGTTTAAGATAGTTATCGTGATTGACAGAAATATTCCTCGGCATCAGCTTGTTAACAGATTCGCCCACTATTTCGTTATAGCTGTAACCAAACATTTTGCTGGCTGTCTGGTTAAAGCTTTCAATTATTCCTTCGTCGTTTATAACAATCAGACCATCGGCCATGGTGTCCTGTACAGCTCTTTGTGCAGTTTCAATATTGACGAGTTGTTCAGACCGTAGCTTGCTGAGTTTTTCTGCAGCCAGTTTCTTTCGGTGTAGTGTGTTAATTACTGTTGCTGCAAAAATAGTAAACAGTATACCAAGCGCAAGTACAAACAGGGCAAACCAGCGTGTGTGCTCCTGGTAAAACTTGTCTACGGGCTGGTATTTTATTGCCCATTTTCTACCTGCAAATTCAACAATACTTTCATGTTCGATCTTGCTTAAGTAAGTTGCCGATATTTTTTTACGGCGAATCGAAGAGACTTTTTGTTTTGTTTTATTATCTTTTATTGATCGTGATAGATGGAAGTAAAGTGGCTGACTATCCAGTGGGTCAGTAATATCGGTATAGTAAATATTTAAGCCACTGCTTTTAACCAGTTTTAGTGCTTCTTCAACAATAGTATCAATATAGAGTGCTGCAACAAAAAATGATTCTATTTTATTTTTACTGGATTGCTTACCAAAGTAAGGATAAAAAATTAAAATCACATTTCGTTTTTTGCCGGACTGAAGCAGTGCTATTGTTTTACTTGCAACGGGTTTGCCGCTTCGAATGGCCTGCTGCATTTCCAGATGATATTCGTTGTTCGAGGCTAAATCTAAACCATGTAGTTTGCTGTTGCCCTGCATCGGGTTAATAAAGGCAGCCGGGTAGTAGTCACTGCGTTGGCTAACATTGTTAAATTTTTCGGAGCTGGATTTTTCTCTAATGCTATAACCGGGGAAGCCTTCTTGCTGGATCAGTTGTTCATGTTTTATTTTATCTTTGTAAGCAACCCTTGGTACCCACTCAATGGCCTGGATTGAACTGGACCTGGCAACTTTCGAGGTGAATGTTTTGAAGTCATCGTAGTGGATAGTATTTGAGCTTTTATAAAAGGTGGCAATAATTTCCAGTTCATGGATGTATTCCTGAAGTGAAGTGGAAACAATATAATTGTATTGCTGGGCAATATCATTAAGCTGTTTATCAAGTTGCTTTTGTTCCCAGCTACGAATACTGATAAAAAGAGACAGAGAGATTATTAACCCAACGACAACAGTCAGCAGAACAAGATTGCTACGTTCACCGCTTCCGGCAAAATTTAAAACCCGTTTGGGGTAGAGAAGATCTGTTTGCATAGTCCCGGCGTTGCATCCTGTATGGGAAATTTAAGGAGCCTGATAATGTTTTGTAACGGCATTTTGCCTGCAAACTTTAGATTTTGGGAAGATTTTTGGGGGGCTTGCCGGGTAATAAAAGCCATATAATTCATATAGATAGATAAAAATTGCTAAGAAAATCATCTTTTTTGATTAGCGGATTTTGAATATATAAACCTATAGAATACGTTGTTAGAATTGTAAACCATATAAAAAGGAAATTAACATGGCATCAAAAATTGGAATAAAAATAACTATCGCAAAACTTATTGAGATTGCGTACATAAAGAATAAAGGATTAACAACTAAGATTGTGCGGAAAAAAGGGAAATTCAAAATCACAATTGATCAAAATGGAAAAGTTAAACTTCATGGTAGTGCGGGTGTTTTAGCCTTTAATGGCAGTCTTGCCTTAGAGGCCATAGGGGCAAAAGTAAAATTTGCCACAATTCATTTTTCAAAAGCAGAGGGAAATAGTGCTAATTATAGAGCAAACTTTTCGTTCGCGGGTAATCAAGCAGCTATTCTGATTACTGGTACACTTAATATAGAAGAACTAATTACTTCCTGCTCAGGGTTGCTGTGTAATGCGGCTAAATTGCTCAATGGCAATAATAAAAGAAATGAAGAACGTTTAAAAGAAATTATGGAGAATTAAATAATGAAACGGATATTATTAATTATGGTTTATATTGCTTTAGCATCATGTGTATTTGCAAAAGAGAGTAAAGATCTATTTGAGGCTTATAAGGCATATTCAATTCAAATCAAAAATACTAAAACTAATTTTATTATGTCTATGCTTTCTAAAGATAAAGTACAAAAAATAAAAACCTTAGGTGCAAATGAATTTCCTGTATTGAGTGAGTTTTCACGTGTTTTAAATAAAATAGAAAGCCATTTCCAAAGTATAAAAAATAATATAGGGTGTTTAACTATTAATGGTTACGGGGAAAACAATAAACCCATTATACTAAGTATTAAATATTTAAATGAAAATAAAAACTGGGGAATAGATTTTGTTGAGGTTTATTACGCTGATTCAAATAAAGAATTCCAAAATAAGGCTATTTGCCCAGGTGAGAGTTAAATCTAACATTTTGTTCAAAGGGGATAACCAGCTGCTGGCTTTGCTCGGGCTGGTAGCCATTTAGAAAAACGTTATTTATCGAATTACCCAAACAAAGAGACAGGCTGGAATGAGTTATTTTGAGAAACTAAAGAATTTGCTTGGCATAGATCAGTCGGTCAGTACGGCCGAAAAACTGGCATCAACACTGGGTGGGACCATTGGTATTTCCCTGATTAGCTGGATCAGTTACAACATAACGGGGGCCAGTGGCGCAGCACTGATAGTCCCTTCAATGGGCGCATCTGCGGTGCTGGTTTTTGCAGTGCCTCATGGCAAGCTTTCTCAACCCTGGGCGCTGGTCGGCGGGCAGTTGAGTTCGGCGGTTGTTGGCGTTAGCTGTTTTTATCTTGTGCCCAACTTGTATCTGGCCGCAGGGCTGGCGGTCGGTCTGGCAATCGGTATTATGCACGTATTACGTTGCATACACCCGCCGGGTGGCGCTACTGCACTGGTTGCGGTTGTCGGAACAGCGCAGATCCACGCGCTGGGTTATGGCTATGTACTGACACCGGTGATGCTTAATACATTTATTATTCTTGTAACGGCGATAGTGTTTAACAGCTTTTTCCCCTGGCGGCGCTACCCGGTAAGCCTGATGCGCTTTGCCGATGCCCCGACGGTAACTGACAAAAAATCCGCCCGTTTTATCGACAAGCAATATATTGAACGGGCATTGGCCGATATTGATCTGGTGGTGGATTTAGATGCCAACGATTTACAACGGTTGTTTGCACTGACCCTGGAGCATGCCGAAACCCCCACTTTCAGCCCGGCGCAAATCAAACTTGGCCATTACTACACAAACAGCAAGCACGGTGCTGAATGGTCGGTGCGGCAAATAATCGACGAAGCACAGTCTGACGACCCGAAAAAAGACATGGTGATTTATCGGGTGGTTGAAGGACAGGGGCTTCAAAGTGCTGACAGTTGCACTCGCACCGAGTTTGCCGAATGGGCGGTACGTGAACTGTTTCCCACTCATACAGAAAATAACTAAAACTTTCTAAAGTTAGCTAAATTCTTACCGACTTACCTATATGGATGTTTGATATGTGACATTAAACATGCATTTAATATGTATGTTATGTATAATGCATTTAGAACAGGTCTAAATTCGGATCTAAAATGAAAACAACTCACCAGGAGAAACAAATGGCAAGTTTATATGAGCGTTTAGGCGGAGAAGCGGCGGTGGATGCTGCGGTGGATATTTTTTACCGTAAAGTATTGGCCGATGATCGTGTGAATGGATTTTTTGATGATGTGGATATGGAAGCCCAGGCAGCCAAACAAAAAGGCTTTTTAACCATGGTTTTTGGCGGCCCTAACAATTATACCGGCAAAGACATGCGTGAAGGCCACAAGCATTTGGTTGAGCGGGGACTCGATGACAGCCATGTGGATGCCATTGTTGAATTACTCGGCGCAACCTTAAAAGAGCTTGGCGTAGGCGATGCCGACATTCAGGAAGTTGCCGACCTAGCCAATAGTGTTCGGGATGATGTGTTAAATCGCTAAGATAAATTTATGACACAGTTGAAGTACAAAGACACGGTTTATACTGTGCCAGATGGTAGTTCCGTGCTCGATACCTTGCTGGATAATGGCGAAGACATTCCCAACAGTTGTCGAGCCGGTGCCTGCCAAACCTGTTTAATGCAGGCAACCCATGGCAAGGTTCCGGCTGCTGCACAAAATGGTCTTAAAGATACGCACAAGGCTAAAAACTTTTTTCTCGCATGTTCCTGTGTACCTCAGGACGATATGGAAGTTTGCCTGCCCGATGTTGAAAAACTAAAATTCGCCGCCACGGTAACAGAAAAAAATAAACTCAGTGACAATGTTATCGAGTTAAAGCTGAAAACAGACGAGCCCTTAAAATATTACGCTGGCCAATTCGTAACATTGTGGCGTGATGATGTGTTAGGTCGTAACTATTCACTGGCAAGCCTGCCGCATGTGGATGACGAGCTTATTTTTCATATTCGTTTAATCGAAAACGGTCAGTTTACCGGTTGGGTGGCGGACGAGTTAAAGGTGGGTGACCGGCTTCATGTACAGGAACCGGTGGGAGACTGTTTTTATACCCAGGGTAATCCTGAACAAAGTATTCAACTTATTGGTACCGGTACCGGGCTTGCGCCGTTGTTTGGCATTCTCCGCGATGCACTGCAAAGTGGCCATACAGGTGAAATACATTTATTTCATGGTGGGCTGGATGCATCGGGATTATATCTGCATGATATGTTAACCCACCTCGCAGAGCACAATTCTAACTTTTATTATCACCCCTGTGTGGTTCATGCTAACGAAGGCATGGCGAGTAATATTATCGAAGCTGACTTGCTCGAAATTGTTTCGCAAACAGTCAGCAGCCCGGCGGGCTGGAAAAGCTACTTATGTGGCGATCCGGAAATAGTCAAAAAACTGCGTAAGCAAATTTTTATGGCCGGTAGCAGCATGAACGATATTTATTCAGATCCCTTTGTTTATTCCTGATAAAATAAATAACTCTAACAGCCTGTTTCATGGTGGTTTATGCAACTTACACATCACACCGACTTTTCTCTGCGAGTGCTTGTTTTTCTGGCGGTTCAAAAACAGGATGCACTGGTCACCATTAGTGATATCGCAAATGATTTTAATATTGCAAAGAATCATTTAACCAAGGTTGTTCATAAACTTTCTAAATGTGGTTATGTTAATACAGTACGTGGTAAAAACGGTGGGCTTTGTCTGGCAAAAGCCCCGGCAGAACTCAATGTGGGCGATATTGTAAAAACAATGGAAGCAAACATCGAAGTGGTAAATTGCAACAAACCCGTTTGCCCGTTAAGCAATGCTTGTGAACTAAAAGGTATATTAAACGAAGCACAGAGTGCTTTTTTTGCAACACTGGAAAAGTACACACTTGCCGATATTGTCCAGCAGCCGGATAAAATTTTAAATTTACTGGATTCGGGTTGATTTATTATTAAACTGGTCAGCCTGTTTTTATAAGAAATAAAAATAGCCTGTAGCTAAAACAAAAAAAGTGACCGTTGCTTTTAGAAAAAATATATTTCTGGTTAGCTTGCTGGTATAGCTTTGTAAATTTTTTTGCATTACTTTGTTTATATTGTCGAGCAGAGCAAAGGCGTGTTTAATAGCCTCGGTGCCGGCATGATAGTAATCGGTTGATGATTGGCTGATCGTTTTTGCGTTAATAATATTTTGCTCCAGCATATTCAGAAAATGCGTTGTTGACTGTTCATTATCCTGTAATTGTGTAACAGCCTGCTGCCTGAGTGTTTTGTCATTGCTTATTGCACTTTTAACATCCCTGCAAACCTCGCTGGAAATGGTTCGTGTACTATTTAACAAGTGGGTAAGTTTTACTCGCATATTGGCATCACATTGCCCGCGGGTCGCAACACCTGTCCCCATGCCCCGCGCCTGGCCCAGCATTTCGGCCATAAAAGGGAGTTTGCGTAGTGAAGCATTTGCAAGTTTGGCATAAGTGACATCCTGTGTGGTTAGCAGACTGGCTGTATCGCCGATGTCATGGGTTAAAAACAATAGCTTCTTGACAAGATCTGTGTGTAATTCAAAACTTTCAGCAGGTTGTAATTGCATAAGGTTTTGATGAATAAAATTCCATTGCTGCTCAATCGTATTAACTTTATCTTCTATTTGCCATTTATCTTTTTTAGCAACCCGCTTCAGAATATATTTAATTTCAGAATTTATTTTTTTAGCAAGCGCTTCCAGTTTGGGTTTAAAGCTTGTGTCTCCCTGTAGCAGAGCATTGGCCATGCCGCGATGTTGTGGAACGTATTCCAGTAAATTGCGTAAATGTTGCAAATCCTGTAGGCCGTTTATCCGGCGTTGCATGACAGTGATAACCTGCTTACGTGTATAAATCAGAAAGTAAGCCGCAAGCAGAACAAGAATATAACTAAAAGACAGAACCGGGCTCATGCAGATATATCCCTGGCTTGTTTTGCCAGTGTTACCAGATATTCAGCGGACGATTCAACATTGTCAATAATATGATTATGTTGCTGGGCCTGGTGATTTATCTGTTCTATATTGCTGGCAATAGACTTGCTGACATCACCCTGTTCAGTAATCGCTGCATTGATACCAGTAAACATGTTTGCTGTTTGCTGGGCGCCCTGTTTAATAT
>JALTLP010000018.1 GCA_027001895.1 Chromatiales bacterium
TCGCAATGACCACTTTTGTCGTTGCGAGGAGTGAAACGACGAAGCAATCTGTTTTTTGATTTACAACAAGATTGCTCGGTCACTTCATGACTTCACAATCACAAGCATAGAAAAGCATTTCACCTTGTGTGCTCGCAATGTTTTTTTTGCGAGGTGTAGCAGGCATGTCTTAACCGGCTGCCTGTTTTTCTTCAATCAACTTACAAACTTCCTCAACCGTCTGAAACTCGAACAGGTCAACAACGTCGATTAAACCCGGATAAACATCATCTATTCTTGCATGTATCTCAGCAAGGGTTAATGAGCTGATACCCACTTCAAAAAAGTTATCGCTTGCACGAATATTTCGTTCTTCAACAACCTCATTCACCATATCCAGTATTTGTTGTTGTAAGGCTGTCAGGTTTTCTGCTGGTTGTTGTTCAACATTATCCACCTGGGCAACGCGATAAACGACTTCATCAAACTCACCGGCCAGATAATCATCTGCCAACAGGCGACGCTGTACCTTACCGCTGGTTGTTTTGGGAATACGCTTAACCGGTATAACAGTATCAACCTGCAAACCAGCCTGGCTATTAATTAACTTTGCAACATCATTTGCCAGCGACGGGAACGCTTCGATATCAGCACGGTACAAAATAAAAACAACAAGTTCATCCTGTTGTTGCTCCGGGTGGCTGACACCATAAACAACCACCTTACCAAGTTCGAGCTTGTCGTTTTGTATGGCGATAGATTCAAGATCATGTGGAAAGTAATTCTGGCCATTGGCAAATATAATATCTTTTGTCCGGCCGGTAACAACCAGTTCATTGTTATGCAAAAAACCCAGGTCGCCGGTATTGAGCCAGCCATCGCCGGTTAACGCCGTTGCATTGGCCTGTTCATTTAAATAATAACCCTGGGTAACGCTCGGACCTTTTATCTGGATATCACCAATACAGTCTTCAGCCAGCGTTGTGTTGTTTTTATCGGTAATTTTAATTTCGATATCTTTAACCGCCGGGCCTTCGATGGCAAAACTGGCCGCATCGGGGTGGTTGCTTTCAACCAGACTCACCTTGTCACCCATGAGCAGCTTATGTCGGTCAAGATGAACAGCGCGATAAGCTGTATCAAGTTGAGGAAAGGCAACCGCAAGAGTAGCTTCGGCCAGGCCATAAACGGTAAACATGCTGTTACGTTTTAAACCATACGGCTCAAGTCTTGATAAGAACTGCTCACAAATATCAACCGATATAGGCTCGGCACCATTGTATATAAGCCGAATGGATGACAGATCCAGCTCCGGATCTTTATCACCTAACGACTTTAAGTAATGCTTGTAACCAAAGTTGGGGGAACACAAAACTGTCGCTTTATGCTCGGCGGCTTTTTGCAACCATAATAAGGGGCGGCGACTAAAGAGATCTGTTGCCATTATGCACTGGTTCATATTCCATACCAGCATATTGATATGGAAACCAATTAAACCCATATCGTGAGTAAGCGGCATCCAGCTAAGGGTAATGTCTTTATCACTGTAACCACCGCCGAGAGCAATGGCATTAACATTGGTAATAATATTTTTATGGGTAAGCAATACGCCTTTGGGGTCACTGGTAGAGCCGGACGAAAACTGGATAAAGGCAATATCGTTTTCATCGACATTAGCAACCTCGGCCTGTGTGGTCAGGTCAATATTCTCTACAGATTCATGTTTAATGGTTTTTGCCAGCAATGCATCATAGTCCAGCTGTTTATTCTGTAAGCCTGCATATTTTTCAAGACGTTGCAGGTTGTCACTGTCGGTATAAATATAACCGCTTTCAAGCTTGTTAAAAATTTTAAACAGCTTGGCACGATGTTCATCACTAATACCCACTGCTACTGGTACTGGCACAATACCGCCAAGAATGCAGGCCCAGAAAATATCAATAAAACGCTCGTTATTTTTTAAAAAGATAATAAGCTGATCACCCTGCTTCAGACCTTTTGTATGAAACTGGCTTAACAGACCAAGTGCACGTTGCTGTAATTGCGAATAACTGACAACCGTTTCCCTGTCCTTACCTTCTATATAGGTAACACAACGATCATTTTTAGTGTTTGCCTGGAATGCCTCAATCAGGGTCTTAAAAGTATTCATTAAGTAGTTTTACCTTTTTATAATTTTTAACATGATGGGATTTTTTGCCCGCATGTTAATACTCGCTTCAAGTTCAGGAGTATTTTTTTCGACAAGTTCAAAACGAAAAGCCTGTGCCATCAGGCCAACATGAATTTGCATTTCTACCATTGCAAAGTGGTCACCGATGCAACGACGTGGCCCGGCTGAAAAAGGGATATAACTGAACTTATGCTGGTCTTTTTGATTTTGCACTGCAAACCGTTCCGGTTTAAATTGCTCCGGCTCATCCCAGAAGTCGGTGTTGCGGTGTAAGTAATAAGGTGAAATAAAAATATCGGCACCGGCTGGAATGATATAGTCGCCAATTTTGTCTTCAACAATGGCTTTACGTGAATACAGCCACACGGGTGGATACATTCTTAAGGCTTCTTCGGTAACCTGCCTGATATAAGGGATTTTTTCAAGATCAGCCGCACCCGGTGCACCATTGATAGCGGCTTTTTTTAATTCATCCTGCACAGTCTGCTCTATATGTGGATACTTCGCTATAAAGTACCAGACCCAGGTTAATGTAATCGCACTGGTTTCATGGCCGGCGACAATCATGGTCATCACTTCGTCGAGAAGCTCTTTGTCCGTCATCGCCTCTCCGCTTTCCTTGTCGCGAGCATCCACAAAAACAGCAACAAAGTCATTGTATTTTTTTGTTGTGGTACGCCGTGCCTGAATCAGTTTTAATAATAACGACATAAGTGAGCGATACTTTAATACAACCTGGATATCACGGGTTGGGTCTTCAGTTAAAAATGCAAACGGGTTTTCACCGGACTGCTCAAGGATGGTATCCACGTCATCACTGAACAAAAGTCGTAGTACGATATCCAGCGCAAGATCACTGGCTTCGTAACTGATATCTATTTCTGAACCGGCCTCGGCCAATGCCATCCATTTTTCCATTCTTGCCAGGTTACATTGTTGTACCATTTCAACCTGGGACTCGATCATGGCTTTGCTAAACGCAGGTTGAATCATACGGCGCTGTTTACGCCAGAATGCACCGTCGCTGACAATAATACCGTTACCCAGTAACATTTTTACCCGTTCAAAGCCCACCCCCTTGTTGTAGTTCTGGTAGTTCTTAAGCAGGATGTGCTTTATATGTTCCGGGTTATTAATTAAATAACTGTCGTCACGGCGGGATTTTGCCTTTACCCGAACAAAGTCACCGTATTCACTGAACAGGTTTTTGAGAACAGCAAATGATTCATCCGTCGTGTTAATATCATACGTCTCGGACGGGCCAGCAGGACGAATGGCGTTTGATTGTAATGTTTTAGTCATTTTTTGTTGAAAATGCGGCAATTACTGATGGTTGATGTAAAACCGAATATAGAGTTTATATGCCGATACTATATTATATATTGCCTCAAAATAGAAATGATTCATCAACAATCGACAATAAACAGGGGCTCAATATACTCTGCCAGTCATCAATTACAAAAGTAAAAACAAACCGTGTATACTTTTGACCATGGCAAAAATATTTTCACGCGAAACAAGAAAGCACTTCAGCAAACGCTTTGCCCCCAGGTTAATCCGACTGTTATTGTTCGTTATCTGGCGAACCTGTAAAGTCAGAAAAATACTGGGAGAACACAATCTCACACCGTTACTCAATGCTGGCAAACCTTTTATCCCCGTGTACTGGCATCAGCATCATGTCTATGGTGCATGGCTCATGCTAAAGCTGAAAAAACAGGGTGTTAATATCGGGTTTTTAATCAGTCCATCAGCGGATGGCGATATGTCGGCTGCCGTTGCTGAGAGTTGGGGAACGATTGCCATTCGCGGTTCAAGTACACGCACCGGAGCGAAAGCCTTGCGTGATTTATACCAGGCCATATCAAAAGATAAAATTTCACCGGTGAATACTTCTGACGGGCCAACCGGGCCGATTCATGTTTTTAAGCCCGGTGCCATCATGCTCGCACAGTTGACACAAACTGAGCTCTTACCGGTTTCGTATGCAGCATCACGTTACTGGCAACTCAGCTCCTGGGATAAATTTATTATTCCTAAACCTTTTTCAAAAATTGTAATCGCCATTGGTAAACCCGTAAAAGTTAACAAGACGATGGATGAACAGCAACAAGCACAGGCGTGCCGACTCATGCAGTCAATGCTTGATAAACTACAGCAAGCCTGTGTTGCCGAACTGAATAGGCCGGGTTAATTTCTTTAGCCAATTTCCGTGGCCGCCGTGTTATGCAAGATGCTTGCGAACATTTTCTATAATTTCCTGCAACGGTGACTGGTTTTTAAGAAGCGCTTCAAATTCATCAAGCGGTAATGGCTTGCTGAACAGAAAGCCCTGTATAATTTTACAACCCAGTGCATTTAAATAAGCAAGTTCTTCTGCTGTTTCTATTCCTTCTGCAACCGCCTCAAGATGCAGGCTATGTGACAGCGCCATAATAGCGGTTACTATTGCCGCGTTATCATTGTTTTCCCTGTTGTTAACATCCTGAATAAAAGAACGATCAATTTTCAGAACATCAATCGGAAAACGTTTTAAATAGTTAAGTGAAGAATATCCGGTACCAAAATCATCAATGGCGATTCTTATGCCAATATCTTTAAGGTTTTGTAAAATATGCAGACTGTATTCTACATTATCCATCAGGCAGGTTTCTGTCAGTTCCATTTCAAGCATATTGCCTTCGAGGCCACTGCTTCTTAATGCTTCACTGACATTAATAACAAAACTTTCTTTTTTAAACTGCAATGCAGAAACGTTGACGGATAACGGAACCGCTGGCATACCGTTATCTTTCCAGCGTTTACCAATTTTACAGGTTTCCTGAAGCACCCAGTTTCCGACATTATGTATTAACCCGCTTGTTTCCAGAGCCGGTAAAAATTCCAGTGGCTGCACCATGCCATAATCCGGGTTATCCCAGCGCAATAAAATTTCACCCCCCACTATTTTACCACTGCTGCCGTTTACCTTGGGTTGAATAAACAACACAAACTCATTATCTTCAAGTGCCTTGTTAAGCGAATATTGTTTTTCGTAAAACCTGATATGGCGACTGCCACCGCCCCGACTAAAGAACTGAAAATTATTCCTGCCAAAATCCTTGGCGTTATATAAAGCAGCATCCGCATGTTGAACTAATGTTTCCATTTCCCGTGCGTCTTCATTAATAACACTGATGCCAATACTGACGGTTAAATGAATATAGTTGGCATCTATTTGTATCGGAGCATTGATTTTTTTCAGAATTTTTTGTGCAACATCCTGTATATATGACCTGGAATCGAATTGTTCCACAAGCACAGAAAATTCGTCATCGCCAGTACGTGCAAGCGTATCTGCCGGACTGATAATACGATTTAATCGTTGTACAATAATTTTCAGAACCTCATCACCAAAAGTATGATCGTATCTGGCATTGATTTCCTTAAAATGATCAATATCAATAATTAACAATGCTGAACGCCCATTTTGCTGTATCGTTCGCCTTACGGACTGTTTTAAGGTTCTGAAAAAATGGTGGCGGTTAAGCAAGCCTGTTACCGGGTCTGACTTTGCCTGGGTTACAATTTGTCGTGCATATTTATTTACCAGGCTGTCAGAATATTTAGCGAGGTATATAAAAATTGCCAGCAATATAACCAGCCCTGCAAGCAAACCTGCAATAAGAATAATTTTAAAATAACTTATTTTATCTACCAGTGAACTGATATCTGTGTTCAGTTCAATGATAAATAACACTTCATTTACATCTGTACCCTGTTGTTTAATAACCGGCACATAACTTAATAATGTATTTCTTTTTACATGATAGCGTGCTGCGGTATTCGCATCGAAAATCTGCAAAGTCCCCGCCTTGCCCTGCGTTGCAGCACGAAAACTTTCGAACACATCTATCTGCCTTGCAACATCCTGAGGGTTGGTTGAGAAGATTATCTTACCCGAAGGTGTTATAAGATTAATTTTAGAAACAGCATGTTTTTTTAAATAGCGGTTAACGACAACCAGAATATTGCTATAGCTTTGTGTTTTTAATACTTGCTCAACGGATAATTTTTCAAAGCTTTTTAATGTTGTTTTATCCAGTTTGTTGCCCGGTGATAATAAAACCAGGTCGCCAATCATACTGGCAACAAACGTATTATTGTCTGAAGCAATCTTTAGCAGATTATCATCAATGCTTTTTTCAATAAACAGCCATGCTGTTGCCGCCATAACAAGCATAAGGGTAAAAACACCACTGATTATCTGCCGTAGCGAGCGATGCTGAGTTGAGGATACCGACATTAAATAATCACGACTCTGTATTACAAAGAGGACAATAGTGTTATCGGAGAAATAACGGAATTCCTTAATTTTGTTTTATGCCCAAACCGCGCCATCGGCTCAAGCCAGATTTCTAATTCATTGTTTTAAAAGAATATAATCGGCATTAGCTGATATATCCTTTTTGCAGACACAATGACACTGAGTAGCATTGGTATTTTTTTAGAACAAAACCGGGGGTTATTAGGGCAATTTCTATACCAGTTATTTTTGTGACCCACATCTCAATTGTATAAAAAACATACAAATCTCAACCTGTTTCTGTCGATATCAACTATATCTTAATAAAAGGCAAACCTCTCCGAAAGGGAGGGACGCAAAACTTCCGGTCTTCTGTGTACCCGAGGTACAGCAAAGACAGCGGGGTTGCAAGCAGATGCATTCACCTGGCAAGGCATTTTTTTGTGATCTCAAAACAAACAGGGTGAATATCAATGGGAAATACTAACAACGTCACACCACTACAACAGCCAAACCTTAAACAAAAAGTTTTGTATACCAAGCTGTTCGAGCAATGTGAAGAAATAACACTTAAACATTTAAAAAATATTCTGCAAAAAATGTTTGACCACGCAGACGATACGCTGTTTGCACTGGCTGAAAAAACTGAATCAACCGCTGATTCCACCATTTATTTTGACTCCATGCGTATTATTCGCTTAAAGCGAAATGAAATTGAGCTCCAGTATTTCAGTTTTGTTTCTGATGCCTTTAAAGCGATAAAAAATAATGAGAGTCAACTGTCTTCAACCGAGGATAGTATGGATACATTGTCAATCGATGACCTTTCTCTTGTCGACGAAGCCGATCTCGAAGAAAATATTGCTGTTAAAAATATAGTAAACAAGGTTTCACACCACTGTGCACAGGACTTAAGTGCTATTGAAAAACGCCTGAGTCATATTCTGGATACCGAGGTAAGCGCAGAAAACAACCCACTTGGCCCCAATATTATTTGCCATAGTTTTATGCAGGCAGCTGCCACGCTGGAAATTGATTTAAAAATAAGTTTAATTATTCTTAAGCTGTTTGATTATGAAATTATCAATGGCATTCAACCATTACTGAATGAAGCAAATGCTGTCTTTATCAATGCCAATGTTTTACCTGAGTTCAAACATACTGTTCAGAAATCCCAGCATGTCGACAGTCCTTATGACTCACAAGCAGACACTGCAAATCCACAAGCGAACAATCCGGGGAATACAATGGATGCCGCTATCAACAATGGTGCCGGTGCTATGGCTGGGGGTATGCCTGGAAGTATGGCTGGAAATTTTGCGCAATCGGGCCAGGCAACGATACCCGGTGGCGCTGCAGGCCAGCCTTCTTTGGTTGGCAACAATATGCACACTGGCAATAGCGGATTGCAGGACACCTCGATTGCGCAATTTCACCAACTGTTAAATCAACTACATGCTCAACAGCATTACCCTGCTGGTAACGGGCAAGCTGGTCAGGTTGGACAGGGCACAGCAGAGAATGCGAACCATATAAACATGTCCACGGGTGCTATACCGGGTGCGATGCATGGCGCTATGCAAGGCCCTGGTAATGCTAATCCCGCCGGAGAGGCCAGTGGTAATACCGGTTTTGCTGCAGCCGAAGGAACCATTGCACAGGCAGATATGATTCCCACACCACAATT
>JALTLP010000019.1:0-23398 GCA_027001895.1 Chromatiales bacterium
CCCCCAGGTTGTTGTAGACTTACCTGCACCGGAATGCCCCGTTAAAACCAGAACATGACCGTTTTTCTCCAATGCTGCGCCATGCATAAAGTAAAGTGAAGAACACAATAATTCCAGAGTTATAGTTATGTCTTTTTCAAGGTTAAAGACAAACATCCCCATGTCTTCACAGGGAATGACCACATTATTCTCTTTTTTAATTATGTATTGCTCAGTATTTTCTACAGGCTCAATTAAATAATATAAATCACCAGGATTATTACCCGGTACAATAAACTGGCCATAATTATCCTTAACAATCTGCATCAGCATTTTGCTATGAGATTCTATTAAAATGGTTTTATCAAAGATTCTTAAACAAATGGATTGCATAAACAGGACAATACAGCATTAATAAACGAGTTGACAAAAAAAACGCAACCCTAAGGTTGCGTTTTTAATAGCTATTTCAAAAATACGCTTAAGGTACCGGTGGTGGAGTTGGTGTTACACCTGAACCTGATTGAGCTAATGCCGGTGCTGCCTTCATTGTCATAATAACAGGCGCAACATAGGCTGCTTTTTTAATGAAGTCACGACGGGCTTCTGTTTTTTGTTCATTTGATACGCTATTTTCTTCGCTCATCATATTCTCCATAACATTAATTAATATATTAATTTTAAATCTTCAAACTGCCTGATAATATTTGTTAAGTCAGTTTTAGCAACCTGCTCATCAATATCATACTCTGTAATCAACTGCTTTAGTACTTCTTCAAAATCTGAACCAGCTTCTAGCTGTTGCCAGATAAAATGAGCCACCTCATTAAGCTGGTGAATTTTATCATTTTCTTTGTCTAAAATGACAAGCTCACCATCAATGTGCTGCAAGCTTAATGTTGGCCGTATTGTTAGACGCACTCGATCACTCTATTTACTATATGTGGATTAAAACAAACTTGCTATATTGCGTCAATAAACAAATAATTCACTAATAATGGCTAAATTATTTTTCTCAATGTTATCAATACACTACAAATTTATATGGGTTATACAAACTAACCTAAACGGGTTAACCCACCAGCATGCCTAAACCAATGAGCGAAGTTGTATGTTTTTTAGCCAGCATCTGCACAGATGCCGGTAATACTTCACTTTCAGAAAAAACAATTAACTGGCTGATTCAAACAAAGCTGGCTGCAGCAGTACTGTATTATACCCCTGAAAAAGATATACCGCCCGTATTTGTATCACAATTAAAAGCTGAGGAATTATCGGCTAAATTCTGGTACCAGTCTCAATTCTCATCTGCGATGGCGCTTATTGCTGAATTAAATGCACACAATATAACGCCAACCCTTCTTAAAGGCTTGTCCGTTAGTACACAATATTATCCAGAACCTTACTTTCGTGCCATGCGCGATATTGATCTACTGGTTACACCACAGGATATTGAACAAGTTGAGAAACTGATGCCCCACCTTGATTATGTTCAGCGATCAAATGAATCCGAATCTTTCTATAAATCACACCACCACACCATGCCGTGGCAACATACAAAAAATGAAACCTGGTTTGAAATTCACAAAAAACTGTTTTCCAACTCGTTACCGCATTATTCAGAAACTATTTTTGGTATAGACAGTATTCATAAAAACAAGTATCCAGATACTCTGCAATATAAAGATAAAACATTGAATGTTTACCGGCTTGATCCGGAACTGCAACTTGTATATATAACAGCACATTGGGCAAGATCGTTTAAACGTACCGGTGGATTGTTTGCCTTTATTGATACGGCACTCATTATTAACAAGGCAACCATTGACTGGGAAAAACTATACAAATTAAGCAATGATCCTTATATTGCAAATTATATTTTTATTCTTTTTTCTCTTCTGATTAAACACAGGCTTGTTAAAAATGAAGCGGCCAAAGAATATATAAAAAAACTGAAACATTCGATTGGCGCTGAACGTTATATTATTAATTATTTTATTTCTGCTTACCTGTTTACAAGTAAACCATTCGGCAGAATATTAACCGAGAACAATGTAAAAATATTCTGGCGATTGCTATTTCGACCCATCCCCTCTGCTTACAAATTTTTCTTATTACCTGTCTACCTGTTGTTTCCGCCCAATGCACAACAAAAATTCAGCCTGCGCTTTCAATTGTCCAGAATAGGGAATGCGTTGTTTAAATCTTCAGAATAATTATTTAAACTGTATTTCTCAGTCACAATCAGGAACCTATGAATATGCCCTGCTGTTGCCCCCATAGCCAGTCCGCTGGTAAGTTCTTTTCATTTTTTGCCAGATCCTACCGGCGGCGTTTTGCAAAGAAAGGATTTGAAAAATCCCAGAAACAGCTTATCACGGGTATTAAGCAGGCCGGTTTTGCTGATAAGTCACTGCTTGAAATTGGTTGTGGCGTTGGCCATTTGCATCAGAGTTTAATTGAACAAGGAGCAACTTCGGCTGTTGGCATCGAACTGTCTGATAAAATGCTGGCGGAGGCCCGCGACTGGGCAAGGCAACGCAAGCTGTCAGAAAAAACAGAATACTTTGAAGGTGATTTTATTGCAATCAACAATATTATTAACCCGGCAGATATTGTTATTATGGATAAAGTTGTTTGCTGTTATCCTGATGCCGATGCATTAATTCACCAGTCTCTGGAAAAATGCAAACAAACCATTGCGCTAACCTATCCCCGAAAAACCTGGTATACCCGGCTGGGTGTCGCGTTTGCCGCTTTGTTTATGAAACTGCTCGGCTCAAGTTTTCGGCCCTATGTGCATAATCCCCAACAGATAGAACAATGGATAGTTGCCAAAGGTTTTAACAGGATTTATCAGGATCAAACCAATGTCTGGTTAAGCCAGGTTTACCAGAAAAAAACTTAATACCGGAATATTTATATGCGTGGTTTTGTTCCTCCTGATCCTTATACCGATGTATCAAATCTTGAATTTGCTATTGTTTATGCGCCACGGCGTAAAGCAAACCGTAACAGAATACCGCAAAGCTGTGTTGAATTAAAAAACAGCAAGGAGCAGGCCCTAGAGCAGTCTGATCCGGATTCAAAAAGGTATGCTGCAAAAGTATTGGGGCCGTCCAAATCGTCTGAAGGCCAGTATATTTTTTATGTGATGGAATGGCTGGAATAAAGCTATAACATTAACATTTTGGCAGCCTGGCGAATATCTTCCTGGGCTTCCTGCAATATTTCCATACTGGCTTGCGGGCCAAGCTTGCTAATACCCAGCTTTGAAAAAGCCGGCACATCAATTAATAACGGTATGTTTTTATCCGACTGCCCATACATACTGTGTATATTCGCAACAAGTATAATATCGGCATAGTCAGCTTCGGGTTTTTCATCTCTGAACCAGTTATCGACATTTTCCGGAACGTTTATTAATTCTTTATCGAAATTCCATTCTTCAAGCACCATCCGGCCAACCTGTCCTGATAATTTTTTTACAATACTGCTTACCAGCGCAGAGTTTTCTTTAATATCAGGTATCCTGCTTAAATAGTTAATAATGGGCAAAGCACCAATCTGGGAAATTAAACCCGCCAGCATTGCCTTTTCTGCCTGCTTACCCTTAACAATAGAACCAATAACGTAACTAATGGCCCCGATGCGGCGGCTGGAATCCAGTACCTTTTTTAACTGCAATTGTAATTGCGGATTGGGTGCAGAAAACAAATTATTAACAGCAACGCAAATAACAATATTCTGAATAACATGCAGACCAAGACGGGCAACAGCTTCCATGCAGCTTGAAGTTAAGCGGTAACCGGAAAACATTGAAGAGTTTGCAATCTTTATGACTCGCGCAGCAATATTCGGGTCCATTTCCAGAAGCTTTGCTATCTGGTTTATTCCCTTATTCGGGTCGTTCACGGCATTACGTACCTGCAGGGCAATATCCGGCAGGCTTGGAATATCAATATTTCCTCTTCGGCAATCATCGAGAATTTTTTGTTCTATTGTTTCTTGCGTGTTTATCTGCATTTATTACTTCTCAAAGGCCTCTGATAGTTATTGAGTTTCCAGTTGTTGCCATGCATCATGTTTCTGAATTTTATTCAGTGCTTTTTTTAACAAACCTTTGCCCGGCTCACGTTGATGCCAGGTCGAGGCACCGGAAGGATGTGGCAAAGGAATAATATCAGCCGACTGACCGTAAAATTCAAGCCTGAACTGATTGCCAATAATTTCATCAAGTTTGTTAACCGGCATTATCTGACTGATGGCCAGTTTACCCACAGGTATAATCAGTTCGGGTTGGATAGCTTTAATTTCTTTTTTCAGCCATTTTGAACAATTGTTAATCTCCGTCTTGTCCGGTACACGGTCGCCTCCTTTGGCAACACCTTTAACCAGTTTCTTGCCGGGGAAGCATCGACAAATAGCTGTCATGTAAACCTTGTTACGGAATTGTTCTTCATTTATACCCAGCGTCGCAAACCATTTAAACAGGGTTTTGCCTGCTGTCCAGGCAAACGGTTTTTGGATATCACGTTCTTTAATTCCCGGGGCCTGACCAATCAGCATTACTTTCGACAAAACCGGCACGCCGACCACGGGTTCACTTTGCATGTTTTCACACAGCCGACATCGTTTAATATTTGCCTGTAATCGTTTTAATGCAAGTTGTGGCATAAACTGTTTTCGATAAAAATAAATAGAGTATACTTGGTGTTATGCTTCGATTCTATTGCCGGTTTACATTCTTGTTTGCTATTTCACTGGTTGTAAGCGGCTGCCAGAAAAATACCGAACAGCAAAAACCTTTTGATAACGCCGCCGCCAAAAAACGCTGGAATAATAAACAGCACCAATGGGATTTAGTCAGCTTAAAAATACTCGAAAACGGCAGGCTACTTTACATAAAAAATTGTGGTGGCTGTCATGGTTCTTCGGGTAGTGGTGACAATCTGATTGGTGCGCCGGCACTGAAAAGCAATTCATTTGTTACCGGCAAAGCAGCAGGTTATATAAAACTGGTGTTAGAAGGGAAACCCAAACGCGCCATGCCCGCTTTTAAAAAGCTTGATAATCAAACTCTGGCAGCTATTCTGAGTTATGAACGCAATGCCTGGGGGAACAATAGCTACTCGCTTATTACCCCGGAACAAATAGAAAAATACAGAACAAAAGTGACAGATTATGACAAATAAAATAATCGTCAGGCCGGATGGCCCGCTGGTATTAACCGGTAATATTATTATTCGCGATGCTTCCGGCAAAATCCTGCTTGAAGATAATGAAGCCTGGCTATGCCGTTGTGGACAAACCGCCAGGCCTCCGTTTTGCGACGGCGCCCATAAGAAAACCTGTTTTGAGGATGCGGCGGATATAAATGATCAAAGAAAACAAAAACTCGAAAACAGTGATGCCAAAACTGATACCAGACTGGAGATAACTGTACGGGAAAATGCCATGCTGTTATGTAATGGCCCGGTAACAATTTCTAACAAGCAACAAACCCAATCGACAACCCGTAACAAGGTGGCCTTGTGTCGTTGCGGCAAGTCAGACAATAAACCTTTCTGCGATGCTTCGCATAAGCAATAGCAGGATATTATTCAGCGCTCGTATTTTTTTAGCAATACACCTTCATCGCCACAACACGAGGCTGCGCATTTTTTTACAGCATGGATACTGTCTGCATCGCCCTGTAAAAATTCACTAATCGGCAGGTTGTCCACCGCACAGTCACAACCCTTGTCGTCATACTTGTATACATTTTTTAAACCAACATCAACCGCTGCATCCAATGCCTGCTGCATAATCAGTGAAGGGGTTGGTTCTATATGACTTAACTTAAAGGCCGGAAAAAACCTGGTAATATGCCAGGGGCTATCTGCACCCAGGTTATCTTTAATCCAGCGAGCGGTATCGGTTAGCATTTCAAGATTATCATTTTTTGTCGGAATAATATTGGTTCGCGTTTCGACATGGATACCCAACTCATGGGCTTTTTTAATAGAATGTAAAACTTCTGCAACGGATGACTTACGACATATATCCTGATAAAAATCATCATCCAGGCTTTTAATATCTGAACATAAAACATCAATATACTGTGCAACAACTTCCAGCGCTTCATCTGTCACATAACTGTTGGACACATATAAAATATACAGACCTTTTTGTTTAGCTATGCGTGCAACATCTACAATATATTCCAGCCAGACGGCTGGCTCTGAATAGGTAAACGCGATACCCTGTACTTTAAACCGCAACGCAGTATCAACCAGTTGTTCAGCGGTCACATAGGCTGCCGTTGATTCGCCTTTGGCAAGTTCATCCAGTGCTGTCACACCCCATGATATATCAAGGTTATGGCAGCCATCGCAACGGAAACTGCAACCATAACTACCAACAGATAATACTTTTGTCCCCGGTTGGAAATGTTTAACCGGCTTATCTTCAATATTATCTATATCGAGCGCAGAAATAATGCCATAAGAAAGATTGTATAAAGTGCCATTGCGATTCACATGTGCCTGACAAAAACCACGCTGTCCATGATTGAGTCGGCAACGCCACAGGCAAAGGTTACAACGTGTGGTGCCATCGCCCATCTTTTCCTGCAACATGGTTTCAACTAGCTGATAATGTTCCGGTCTTGCTTCAATACTACTCATTTAAATAACCTGTTTTATAATTAATTTAAAGCCTGCTTGTTATCAAGCTTCCATAACGGTGCAACCACCACGTTTAAACAGGCATAGGCCTGTCGCAGAGCCTGTTCAACTTTTTCAACATTGTCGGCCTTTGCAAAAATAAACCCAAGGTAGCTATTACCTTCTGGTAACGGAATTAATTCGTATCCATCACGTAATTGAATATTAATGTCTTCGATATATTTAACCTTGCCAGCTTCCAGCAAACCTTCGATACGTTTTAAAATGCCCTTCTGTGGAACCGGTATCATCAAAACTCCGGCGGCTGTATTCGTAAAATCTGGCTTCACTGGCTGGCCTAAAGCCTGGCGTAAAACAACTTCTTCGAGTGAGCAACCAAGACCATACTCAAGAATATCACTGCATAAACCACCAATGGTGCGGGCAGCCATTTCAATTAAATAAACGGCCTGTTCTCGCATACGACACTCGGCATGCACCGGCCCGGTTTGTATGCCATAAGCTTCACAGGCTGACTGTACTACCCCGGTTATTTTTTTTATCTGCACTGCCGATAAACGAGTCGGGGTAATATAATAAGTTTCTTCAAAGTAAGGGCCGTGCAATGGGTCGGGCTTATCAAAGATAGTCAATAACTTAAACCGGCCATTTTCTACAACACCTTCAACGGCAACTTCATCACCGTGAATATATTCTTCGAGTAATACGTTTTGTTTTTCAAAACTTTCCAGATCATCCTGTTGCTGCAAAATCTGTTCAAGCCTTATTGCTGCCTCTGATAATTCGGCCGGGTTATTCACCCGTATCACTCCACGGCTTGCCGACAAAGCCACGGGTTTAATGACCAATGGAAAGTCATTTGCACTTATAACTTCTGTTTGTTGTAGTAACTTATTTAAACCGATTAATTTGTAGGCAGGTATCGGTGTGTTATTTGCTTTTAGTGCATTACGCGCCAGATCTTTACGCCGTGCTAAGCGGGCAGCATTAATATTATTATGTGCCAGGCCAAGTTTTTTAGCGGTATTGGTTGCCAGTTCGACAACTGAATCGTCGGTACCAACAACGGCAACAATACAATTATTTCGGGTTTCCCTGATAATAGTATCGAGCGCCTGTTCGGGTTTATTGAACTGCACGTGAATACCTTGTGCATATTCAGACACAATGGAATGTTCACCTTCAGAAACGATTAACACATCAAGACCAAGTTGTTGCGCGGCTTGCTGATACCGCATGGTCCGGTAACTACCATGCGGTGCAATTAATAAAAGACTTTGTTGCTGTCGGGAAATTTGTGGGAAAGAAGTAACAGACATTGTCTGCAGAAGAAACTAAGGAGTAACCAGAAGTTATTCCTTATGCGCAACCCCCACCACCACCGGCTGCACCGCAGGCAGAACAACCACCCGAGCCACCCACAGCTTTGAAAACATTGTTAAACACGAACGAAGCATTCAGACCATCGTTGGTATAATCAATATCACAACCTTTTAAATAAGACAGTGCAACCGCATCAACAATCACCTTGTAACCCTCACCTGCCAGCACTTTATCGTGTGGGTGAATGGTGTCGGCATAGGTCATGCCATAAGTCATACCACCACAGCCACCACCAGAAACAAAAACACGGATACCTTCGACCGGATCATCCGAAGAATTTATTAAACCGGCAAGCTGTTCGCCCGCTTCTGCAGACACTTTAAGTTCATCTTCTGCTATATTTGTATCAAATTCAGCTACTACCGCATTCATACCCGTTCTCCAGAAATCTGTTGTTTAAATATATAATATAGAATAAATAATACCATAAATTCATAATTCAACCTCCTTTTTCAGGCCATAAATTTATGCTTTTCCCTTTATATTTCAGGGTTATATCTTTTGCGGGATTGACCTGTCACAGCTATTCTGGATAATAGCCAGTCGCAAATTTCTGATATTTTTTTTAAATTTCATATATCTTATGATGAAGCAGTTGTTTAAACTACACATTCTAATTTTGAGGTCACAATTATGTCACGTATGGTTTTTTGCCAGCACTTAAACAAAGAAGCCGAAGGGCTGGAATCCGTTCCCATGCCAGGCGAACTCGGTCAACGTATTTACGAAAATATCTCGGCCGAAGGCTGGACTAAATGGCTGGAGCGACTGACCTCCATTATCAACGAAAACCAGCTTAATACCGCTGACCCGGCAGCCATCCAGATTATAGAACAGCATATGCTTGGCTTTTTATTTAAGGAAGGTGAACTGGGGCAACTCCCAGAAGGCTTCCAGGCCCAGGGCGGCAAAAAATAGCGACATCACAGCCAATCAAATGAATTTCTGCAGTCAATGTGGCAAGGCGGTCGAGTTAAAAATCCCCAAAGGTGATAACCGCCAGCGCCATGTTTGTGATCACTGCAATACCATCCACTACCAGAACCCAAACATTGTTACCGGCTGCCTGCCCGTTTGGGAAGACAAGGTGTTACTCTGCAAACGCGCTATTGAACCACGACATGGTTTCTGGACCTTACCTGCCGGTTTTATGGAAAACGATGAAACCCTCGAACAGGCCGCCACCCGCGAATCGGTTGAAGAAGCCAATGCCAATCTGGAAATTACCAGCCTGTACACGGTGATAAGCCTGCCGCATGTAAACCAGATTTATATGTTGTATCTGGCTAAACTAATCGACCTTGATTTTTCGCCCGGTATAGAGAGCCTTGAGGTGAAACTGTTTAGCGAAGATCAGATTCCCTGGGACAACCTTGCCTTCAGAACCATTGACTTCACCCTGAAGCGTTATTTTGAAGACAGGAAGAACAGCCATTTCCCTGTGCATACCAGCTTTATCGAAAAACATAACCGCTACCAGGAATAATTTTCCTGTTGGCAATCACCTGTAACTTATAGTTAAGATTTCTAATGCTTAAATTTACCGATTTGGCTCTGCGACGTGGCACTAAAGAATTATTACACGATGTAAATCTTACCATTCATGCTGGGCAAAAAGTGGGAATCACCGGTGGTAATGGCGTGGGCAAGTCCAGCCTGTTTGCCTTAATTCGTAACCAATTGCACGCCGACACGGGTGATGTCAGTTATCCTAAAAATATTAAAATCGCGCATGTCGCACAGGAAACCCCAGCACTTGATCAAAAAGCCATTGAGTATGTACTCGATGGTGATATTGAATTACGTGAACTGCAAAAAAAAATACAACAGGCAGAAGATAAAAACGATGGTGATGCACTGGCACATTTATACAGCGAGATGGAATCTATCGGGGGTTATAGTGCCAATAGCCACGCCGCCACTTTGTTACATGGTTTGGGTTTTACAACCGAACAGGAACAGCATTCCGTAAAAAGTTTTTCCGGTGGCTGGAGAATGCGTTTAAATTTAGCGCAGGCATTAATACGACGGTCGGATATGTTATTGCTGGATGAACCGACTAACCACCTCGACCTCGATACCGTTATCTGGCTGGAAAGCTGGTTAAGGCAATACAAAGGCACTCTGTTGTTAATTTCACATGACCGCGACTTTCTGGATAATGTTGCAACCCATATTGCACATATCGAACACCAAACCATCCATTATTACACCGGTAACTATTCTGCCTTTGAAGTACGCCGTGCCGAACAACTTGCATCACAACAGTCTGCTTATGAAAAGCAACAACGCGAAATACAGCATATGCAAAAGTTCGTAGAACGCTTTAAAGCCAAGGCAACCAAAGCACGTCAGGCTCAAAGCCGGGTTAAGGCACTGGAACGCATGCAGTTAATTGCACCGGCACATGTTGACTCACCGTTCCACTTTCAATTTAAAACAGCCGAAAAAATGCCCGACCCGTTGCTTAACCTGGAAAGTATCGCCGTGGGCTATGGTAACAATACCATTCTTAGCAATATTAAATTTATCATTCATCCCGGAGACCGTATTGGTTTGCTCGGCCACAATGGCGCAGGCAAGTCGACACTGATTAAATTACTTGCCGGTGATCTGCAAGCACAAACTGGCAAACTGATTTTTGCCAAAGATCTTAAAATTGGTTACTTTGCACAACATCAACTCGAACAGCTCGACCCTCAAGCCAGTCCGTTACTACACCTGCAACGTATCGACAAACAGGCAACTGAAAGTGACTTGCGAAAATACCTGGGCGGCTTTGCCTTTAATAATGATATGGCACTCGAACCGGTTGCTCCCTTGTCTGGTGGAGAAAAAGCTCGGCTGGTGCTGGCCATGCTGGTTTACCAGAGACCAAACCTGTTGTTGCTGGACGAACCAACCAACCACCTTGACCTTGAAATGCGTCATGCACTCACCATTGCCATGCAGGAATTTGAAGGTGCAATGATTATTGTTTCGCATGACCGACACTTACTACGCACCGTCACCGATAATTTATTTCTGGTTGCGAACAATAAGGTGGAACCGTTTGACGGCGACCTCGATGACTATCGCAAATGGTTAAGCGAAGAAAATAAAATCCAGAAGAAAAACAACGAACCTGATAAAACCTGCAAGAAAAATAATACTGTATCTAAAAATGACCCACAAAAAAGGTCGCAGATAAAAACATTGCAAAACAAATTAAAAAATATCGATAAGCAGCTGGAAAAAATTAATCCGGAAAAAACCAAACTGGAAACAGCCCTGGCCGATAACAGCTTATATGAACCACAGAACAAAGCCGAACTCGACACCTTGCTAGCAGAGCAAAATAAAGTTTGTGATAAAGTTGACGAACTGGAAACTCAATGGATGGAAGTAAGTGAAGCCCTTGAGCAATTGCAAAATAATTAGTTCACTCCTTCAAAAAAGGAAAATAAAAATAAAGCTTATAAGCTATCCGTATTAATCAGCCTTGCTGCCAACCCGCCAGGATTTTATCGCGCGTATCGGTTAAATTTTTATACAGCGCATTGATCTGGTCAACATCATTATCTTTAATCGCCTGTTCCATACTCTTACAAATATCGGTTAATTGCATATAACCAAAATTACCACCCGCACCTTTAAGCCGATGTGCGACAGATTTAAGCGTGACATAATCCTGCGACTCGACCGGTTCTTTAAATTCATCAATAAAACCGGGAAGGAGTTTCATAAACTTACTAACCAGTTTTGTATAACGCTCTTTATCTTTAATGATAAGATCGGAAATAATAAAATCAGTTTCAGACATTGCGGATTATTCCTTAAGTTCAATATTCATAGCCTGGTTAAAAACCATAAATAAGTAAACGCTTAAAAACCACCTTGCAATAATAGGCCATTTATAATTAGCACATTCTAATATCGGCAATAAATAACCAGTTTGTGATAAATATCACACCGATACTTTAGACCTATCGGCATCTATTTATGCTATCTTAAACTCATAAGGATAGCTGTAAATTCCAGATACGATAGTCAGCCAACTAAAATTGCACACCAGAACAGCAATAGTGGGTATTTTGTAATAATCCGGGAACCAGGTTAATGTCAGAATTAACGGAAAATTTAAACAGTTTCCAGCATCGCTCACCAAAACTTTACCTTGGTTTTGTTGTATTACTTGCTGTTTTAGGTATCGGGCTTTTGCTACTGTTTCCGCTGCTAAGTATTAAATTTTTAATTTCTGCTATCAGTACTGTTTTCAATATTAACAGCTTCACCGACCTTGCAGCTTTATTGTACCAGTTACCTCTTGCTGGCTTGTTCGGCTATCTCAGTTACCAGTTTGTAATGCTGCCTTTAGATACACCAAAATCATCAGAAATTTATATTTCACTTAACAGGAAAAAAACACCCAAACTTATCACTTTGATTGAAGAACTGCAGCCACTGTTTAATATAGAAACGATCAACTCGATATTATTAACAGACAAGTACGAAATAAGCATGCACTACACGCCTGAGTATTGTCTGCCAAAATCCGGCCAGGTAACACTTCAAATTGGCCTGCCTGTTATGCAAACAATATCCGCCAAACAATTTAAGGCTTTACTTGGCAGGCGCATGGGGCAATTCTCACTTGTGTCAAACCCGCTAACTGGCAGAATAGTTATCTTTGCTGACCTTTTAAAACAATATACCCACGCCTGCAAACAAAACCAACACTGGTCTTACAAACCTTTTTATTTTCTCTTAAAAAGCTATACCTCACTATTTGATGCGGTGTCCTTTTATGCCATCAGAATGGATGAGCTTGCATCGGATACATATGCTATCGATATTATTGACCGAAAAGCGTATTCACAAACCCTGTCGCAAAGGATCCTGGCAAACACTTTTTTAAAAAACACCTACTGGTTAACAATGTACAAATTACAACGCCAGTACCCCAATAAAGCTATTTTTCCACATGCCAACATGGCAGTGTCATTTACCCAGAGTCTCAGTAATGAATCATCCACTAAAATCCTGGATGAAAATTTTCAGCGACTTTCAGATTTTCAATCAACAACACCATTATTACGGGCACGCCTGAAAGCACTTGGGTTTGAAGAATGTCATCTGCCTAATACGCTGGATACCACTGCTGCGATTGTTTATCTTGACAGTGCATTACCCAAAGTAACCCGGATTTTTGACAAACTCTGGATACAACGTATTCATGAACAACAGGAACCAGCGGCAGAACCCGATAGCAACAAACAACGACTCAATAACCTGACAGAAAAAATACAACAACAGGCTCTGTCAGCTGAGGAAACATGGGAACTTGCGGTACTAACAGAAAAAATAAAAGGCTACCATGCCGCTATTCCTATATATAAAAAGATTCTGGAACGTAATCCGGCACATGCAAAAGCCATGTTTGCAATCGGTCGTATCCTGCTGTCCTACAACGATGCAACCGGAATCGATGCCCTGAATAAAGCCGTTATTATGGATGCAAACATGAAAAAAACAGCAGAAGAATTAATTGCTCGTTATCAGTCCCGTCAAAAACAAATGTCCGAACAGGCAACTAGCCAGAACGCAAAACAGAATGACGAACTGTTTGCTTAAAGTTTAAATTGATTCACTGAATACATTTCCATAAACTCCACCCATGTCTGTTCGCTTATTGCCTGTACTTTTATTTTGCATGTTCTCAAATGTTGTTTATGCCAACTGGTATAAGCAGCACTGGGATATTATGGGCACACGCGTTTCTGTAGAGTTATGGCATTCCGATAAAGCTGTCGCCGATAAAGCCATCAATGCCGTGCATAAAGAAATGCAGCGCATCGATAAAACCATGAGCCCGTTTATTAAAAGCAGTGAACTTGCATATATAAATCGTGAAGCGGCAAACAGGCCGATAAAAATATCTGAAGAGCTTTTTCAACTTATTAGCAAAGCTCAGTCTATATCCAGATTGTCCAATGGCGTATTCGATATTACCTTTGCCAGTGTTGGCTATTTATATAACTACCGTAAACATCAACGTCCCGATCAGCAAACCATCAACAAGCAACTTAAATATATTGATTACAGGCTGATTCAACTTTTCCCCAAAACCCGCAAGATATATTTTAAACAAAAAGGGGTTCGCATTGATCTCGGCGGTATTGCCAAAGGTTACGCCGTTGACCGTTGTATAAACCTGGTGCGCCAGCTCGGCATTAAGCACGCCGTTATTCGTGCCGGTGGTGACAGCCGCCTACTTGGCGATAAAAATGGCAAACCCTGGGTCACCGGTATTCGCCACCCTCGTCACAAAGCGAACTATGTGGCTATCTTGCCGCTGCAAAATACAGCGATTTCAACTTCGGGGGACTATGAACGCTTTTTTATTGAGGGTGACAACCGTTATCATCATATAATCCAGCCAACCACGGGTAAATCGGCCACGGCAAGCCAGAGCGTAACCGTAATCGGCCCCGATGCCACCACAACCGATGCCCTGTCCACCACACTCTTTATATTAGGCAGTAAAAAAGCCCTCAAACTGGTTAATTCAATGGCAAATTTTGAAGCTATCATTATCGACAAACAGGGTGTGTTACACTACTCCTCTGGCCTGGAGCAACCACGGTTAAGTAATAAAAATAATTAATGTGCGGATAAGCACAAAAAATCAGCAATCCACATCACAGAATAACCCTTACAGTGGTAGTGGTTATTGCATTATGTGACCGAGCTAACAGCCTCAAAGCCTATAAACATCTAAATTTACTGATATTTCAGCAATCACAAAAGGGTCAAAAGTTGTTCTTCGCTGAAAAGACAACTGATTTAAGTATCCGTCATTTCAACGCTAATCGTTGCAAGCGGAAAAACAAGGGGAAATACCATGAACGGGTTAAACAAGAAGCAAATCCTGCCAATATTCTCGGTGCTCGTCACAACTGCATTATTATCTGCCTGTGGGGGCGGAAGCGGTAGTGATAACGGCTCTTCCGACAGCAACGTGGTGATTCAGGGAGATAAACCCATTGCCTATGCTGAACGAAACGCGAATACAACGGGCAACCCAACCGATGCAGCAATTTGCTCTGCAGGCGGTCGATTAATGCTTCGCAAGCTTTCCTCCCCAAGCTCAAGTAGCACCGATATAACCTCTCACCTGACTAATGGCCAGGGAGATGTATCCGATCTGGAAGTTTCCTACGATGGTAAAAAAATACTCTTTTCCATGAAGTTAAACTGTAGTTCAGGTACCTGGAACATTTATGAATATGACAGTACCAAAGCCCTCAGTGCTTCAAACCCGCGTCGCATCATTACCGATGATACCGAAGCCAATAAAGGTGACGATATCGACCCGGCCTATGTCCCACGTGACAGCGGCGACCTGATTGTTTTCAGCTCTAACCGCCAGAAACGTACAAAAGAGTTGATGACAGCAGACAATATCGAACCTTATACCTACCGCGACGAATACGAACGTGAACGGGTATCCGTACTGCATACAATGGATGCAAACGGTAGTAATATTCGACAGATTTCCTTTAACCAAAGCCACGACCGTAATCCAACCGTATTATCAACAGGTGAAATTATGTTTTCACGCTGGGATCACGTTGGCGGTCGCAACCAGTTTAGTATATTCACAACCAACCCCGATGGTACCGGCATGTTCGTCTTCTACGGTGCGCATAGTCCGGGCAATAGTTTCTTACATCCACGAGAAATGCCAAACGGCACGGTAGTAAGTTCTTTAATGCCTTTATCTCGAACTCGTGAAGGTGGTGCGATTATGCTAATCAATGCCTCACAATGTTCAGAAAATAGCGATTGTGACAGCAGTGTCTCTGGCAGCGCTCAAAGCCAGGCCACAGCACAAACCATGAATTTTGGCCGGGGAATCTCACAAAATGGTCGAGCGACAGACCCTTACCCACTTTATGATGGAACGAATCGCTTACTGGTTAGCTGGGCAGCCTCTTGCGCCGCCATAGATATAACCAAGTGCCCGGAAACCTTGAATCTGGCAACCAACACCATGGAAAGAACCGAAGGTACGCCTCAATACGGTCTTTATATGCTTAACCTCGATACCAAAGACCTCGACATTATCGACCTGGGGACTCCGGGTAAAGTCTTACGTAGCCCGGTCGCTTTAATTGCACGGCCTAAACCAAACGGTATTCCTGATAAAACACTGGGTAGTGCTGGCGATGTTGGCATACTGAATGTTAAAAGTGTTTACGATACGGACAGCCAGGGCCGAATGGGCGATGCAGCACTTATGTCAGGTGAAAGTATCCCTAAAACCAGTAGCGGTGTTGCGGATATCGCAGCAATGAAAGACCCAACCGATGCCAATTATAAAACACGTCCAGCGCGTTTTGTACGAATCACCAAGGCTGTACCCACACCGTCAGGCATGGGTCAGGATGATATGGGTGAAACCATGTTCGAAATGCAACAAATCGTCGGTTACGCCGAAATCGAGCCCGACGGTTCGTTCAAAATAGAAGTACCGTCCGATACACCTTTAGCAATTTCGGTTATTGACTCGGAAGGTCGTGCATTTCAGACCCACACAAACTGGGTGCAGGTACGTCCAGGTGTCACCCGTACCTGTAATGGTTGCCACTCACCTCGTCGTGGTGGAGCCATAAATATAAGCCCCATCGCGGGTAACCACCCAAACGTTACCCCGGCCTTATCCGGTGCTGGCAACGAGACCATGGCCGAAACCCGCTTTAATGCCGACCCAACCAACTACCCGGTTCTTAAAAGCAATCTGGTTCATACGGATGTCTGGGCAGTAAACGCTTCGGAAAAAACAGCCGATATTAATATCGACTACTCCGGTGCACCAGTTGCACCCACCAATGGCACCATTAACTACCCTGAACATATACAGGCTATCTGGGATAAAACCCGTACTTATAGTGGTGCAACCCAAACAGCAGGCGATGTTACGCTTAATAATGGTGACAGCTATTCATGTACCACCTGCCATAATGCCAATGTTGCTGACGCTGCAGCAGGTGTGAGCACCGACTTTGATCGCAGTGCCGGCCTGGACTTAAGAAGCACTGTCGGTGGCGAAGGTTATGTTACCTCCTATAGCGAGCTAATGATTGGCGATCCCATTCTTGATGCCTCAACCGGCTTACCGACCATTACAATTAAATCTGATGGTGAAGTGGAAATAGCCCGTGAAACACCTGCCGTTACTGTTGGCCTTGCTCGTGGCAGTATCTTAATGGAAGTACTTTATAACCAGGACTTAAAGGCTCCTGATCGCCAGATTAACAGTGTCGCAGTGCCTATTTCTGCTATTACGATTGATCACTCAGGCATGACCAATGCATCAGAAAGACGCATTATTAATGAATGGATTGACCTCGGTGGCCAGTATTACAACACGGCCTTTAACGGCGACACGGATGGTGATGGCATGCTCGAACAGTCTGAACTCCGCACACCACCATCGGGTTTAAGTGAGTCTGAATTTACTGCCAATGTGCATCCAATCTTATTGAACCGCTGTTTACAGTGCCACCAGGCCTTTGGTGGTAATGGTGCGACCGGTGCCGTAAATGGAAGCTTCCAACCTAACCGTTTTGTGTTAACCGGTAATGCTGAAGGTGACTTTAATATTACAACCACAATGGTTAATGATGTTGCAAACCCGGCAAGTAATGACTTGCTAACAAAACCAACATCAACTGACGCTGCGGTACATCCACAAATTAGCGATGGCGCAGGTGGTACAAAAGCCGTACTGTTAACAACCGATACTGACTACCAGACCATTGTTGACTGGATTAATTAATAACAACAAAAAATTAAAAGTGAAAGCTTATGCCGTATCAAGCTATAACACGCACTGTTATTTTATGTTTTTACCTTTACAGCTTGTTAACATTAACAAGCTGTAAACAGGTAGAAAACAAAGAGAACACCGGCGTACAAACCCTGAGTTACTCAACCTATACTGCCTCGGTCAATGCTGTCTTCGATGCCGATATAGGTGGAAAAACCTGCTCCGCAAGTGGCTGCCATAATATAAATGGTGGTTCGGGTGGCTCATTTAAAATTTACGCCAACGCAACAACGACCGCACAGCTCACAGCCAACTTTATTTCTGCAAAATCTTTTGCCAATCTGGTTGACCCTGCTTCAAGCAAATTACTACTGGAGCCATTAACCGGTATTTTCTCCAGTGTCGGAAGCCATGCAGGTGGTGACATCTTTACCAACGGTGATGCTAACTACACTATCATCTTTAACTGGATAAACAGCCCCGTCACACCATAATGAAAATAAAAAGCCTATTTCTGTTTATACTGCCTGCAGTATTTTTTCTTGCCTCAGGCAGAATTTATGCTGCCGAAGCATCTGACTCCGAGCAACTACAAAGCGTTACCATTTCTGATGCTTATATAGAATTACACACCGGCCCGGGCAGCGGCTACCCCATTTTTTACGTGGAAGAAAGAGGGAAGAAAATAAAAATAATTAAACGCAAAACGGACTGGTTTAAAGTTACAACAGACTCTAAAAAAACTGGCTGGGTTAATCGCGAACAACTTGAAAGAACCCTCACCGATGCTGGCGTTAAAAAAACATTCAAAGATATTTTAATCGACGATTATTTAAAGAGCCGCCTTGAATTTGGTATTGCTGGCGGTCTGTTTGAAAGTGAACAAAGTTTTACCCTGCGTGTTGGTTACAAAATGACACCGAATATTACTTTTGAACTGGCTTACACAAAAATTGCCGGGCGTTTTTCCAGCTCTACCCTTTACCAGGGAAATTTTCATCTGTTGTTATACCCGGATGATCGCCTGACCCCTTTTATGTATATCGGCTATGGTAAGTTCGAAAACGTACCTGCAACATCACTGGTTTCAGCAAAAAACAGCAACCTGGATATGGGCAATGCCGGAATAGGCATAAAATTTTATTTATCTGACCGTTTTTATTTTCGGGCAGATGCAAGCACCTATGTTGTACTGGTTGGTGACAACCGTAGTGATGAATACTCGCATTATAATGCCGGTTTCTCTTTCTTCTTTTAATGATAAAAAGATAACATTATGAAAAAAATTATAATATTACTTCTTCTTTCTGTGCACACTACTGCCATTTTAGCGGCAGAAACTGAACGTGAACTACAAACACAGACCGAACAAATCATTCAGCCTGAAGTTGAACGTAATTATATTAAAATCCCGAAAATAGATACCGAAAATTTTGAAGTTGGCGCCTACACCGGCCAGTACAATATGGAAGATTTTGGAGCCAATGATGTTACCGGTTTCAGAGTTGCCTATCACATAACAGAACGTGCTTTTATAGAAGGCGCTTTTGGTAGCACCGAAGTATCTGATACCACCTTCCGCAAAATTTTGCCCGGTGGTCTGTTCCCTAACCCAACCGAAACACTTGAATACTCCTATGTCATTGTTGGTTACAACCTGTTTCCGGGGGAGTTTTTTCCGTTTGAAGGCGTTGCATGGTCAAGTGATTTTTACCTGGTAGCCGGGGCAGGTAACACCGTTTTTGTAAATAAAGACCACAGCACAACTATTTTAGGAGGCGGTTTCAGGATACTGCCAAAAGACTGGCTGGCGATTCATATGGATGCTCGCCGTCATACCTTTGAATCGGATATAACCGGAACAAAGAAAGTTATCAATAACCTTGAGATCACTCTGGGTCTTTCAATCTATTTTTAATATTGGAGAGTGGAAAATGAATATGTATAAACAAAAGTTTTTCAGTTTCATTCTTTTACTGGGTATCTCGTTCCCGGCATACAGTGTCAGTGTCAATCAGAAAGCACCTGATTTTACCCTGCGATCATCAACCCAAATAAACACTCGCCTTGCAGAATTGCGTGGCAACGTCATTATGCTGAATTTCTGGGCAACCTGGTGCAATCCCTGTCGCGTTGAAATGCCAAAACTACAAAAGTTATATCAGCAATACAAGGATATTGGCTTTATTACCCTTGGCGTTAATATAGACAAAAATTCAGTTAAAGCTGCAAAGATGGCACGTGATCTAGGGGCTAAATTTCCAATACTGTTTGATAACACACAGAAAGTCAGCAAATTATATTCTATAAAGGCAATGCCCATGACCATCCTGATCGACAGGGATGGGAAGATTCGTAATTTATACCAGGGCTACAAACCCGGTTATGAAAAAAAGTATGCAAAAGCAATACGTGCTTTATTGAAGGAATAAGATGAATATCCTGCGTAAATTAAAACCAGCCTTACTCTTTGTCAGCCTGATTGTGACTGGCTGTTCTTCCTGGGAACCGTGGGTACAACCTTATGAAAGGGAAATACTTGCCGATCCCATTATGAGTTTTGCCAGGGAACCAGCAACGGAAAACCACTTCACGCACGTATATGAAGTGCGCGAAGGTTCACATGGTGCAGGCACAAGCGTAGGTGGAGGTTGTGGTTGTAACTAGCCTTATATCAAGATGAAATCCTGTATAAAAAAATCAGTAAAAAATAATACGATTCCTGTGTTATCAGGGATTTTCATTATTATTGCTTCTGTACTTTTACAGACCGCAGAAGCGGCTGTTCTTGCCGATGATCGGGCAGACATTATGACCCACTATTACTCCGGAGGTGGTGTTACTGCACAGGGCCCTGCGCTACTCGTTCGTAAAGGGAATGACAAGTCCTACTCAGTCTTTGCAGGTTACTATGTGGATAATGTTACCAGCGCATCAATAGATGTTGAAGCACAGGCCAGTGAATACACGGAAAAACGCGATGAAGTTTCACTCGGAGTCGATTACCTGTTCAACGATACCATTACCAGCGTATCTTACAATACCAGCGAGGAAAGCGATTACCTGTCTGATTCTGTTAATATTGATATGTCACAGGAATTCTTTGGCGGAATGACAACTTTTAATATTGGTTACTCTACCGCAGCCGATACCGTAAAGCGCAGCGACAATAATTTTAGTAAAGACCTGGATCGCTATCGTTATAGATTAGGACTATCCCAGATACTCACCAAAAACTGGATAACCAGTTTTAATTACGAAGCCATTGCAGAAAAAGGTTTTCTCAACAACCCCTATCGTTCTGCACGGGTTTTAGGTGCATATGTACCAGAAGTATACCCATCGACCCGTACCAGTGAAGCTTATTCCATTCGCTCTCTCACGCATTTTGACTGGCGTGGTTCCGTTCGTTTTGATTATCGTTTCTTTACCGATACATGGGGTATACAAAGTGACACATTTGAAATAGGGGTCAACAAGTATCTTGGAGGAAAAAATATTATCGAGTTTTCATACCGATATTACTCCCAGAACAAGGCCTCTTTTTACAGCGACAACTTCTCTGCCGAAATGGTCTATATGGCACGGGACAAAGAGTTAAGCACATTCACCGATACCACTCTGAAAGCAAAATACACCTATCATATGTTTGAACATGATAGTGGCTTTTTTAACAAGGGTACTTTTACAACATCCGTAGGCTATATTGAATTTGAATATGACGATTTCACTCATTACAAAACAGGTGAAAAATATTCTTATACAGCCTGGGTCGCACAGATACTATTGTCATTATGGTTTTAAAAAAACAGGGCATCGCTATGCTAAAAAATATCACTCATTCATTTATTATATTCAGCTTACTGGTGTTTATAAATATTTCAAATGCCGCAGAACAAAACGCCGGCGCGCCATCGAATGAACTACGCTCACTTGACAGCCAGATACAGTCATTAAAAAAAGAAGTTCTCGATCTTAACCGTGACCTGTTTTTGCTTGAAGAGGAGCTGCTGTTTCCATCCAACACACAGGTTTCTGTATTTCTTTCACTCGATACCGGCAAGTTATTTCAACTTGACTCTGTACAAATCCGGCTTGATGATAAAATAGTAGCCAACCACCTTTATACAAAACGAGAAATAGAAGCACTAAAACGTGGTGGCGTACAGCGAATTTATACCGGCAACCTGCCATCTGGCAAACATGAAATTGTTGCCTACTACACCGGTATTGGCCCAAACAATCGAACATATAAGCAGGGTTCTACAACCATTATCGATAAAAGCAGTTCAGCTCAATATATAGAACTAAAAATAAGTGACGACTCGGTAAAACAACAACCTGCTTTTGAAGTTAAGGTCTGGGAATAAAAAACTTTTATGCTTTTAAAAAGTAAACAAAAATCAGCCTTATTACTTGGTAGCGTTCTCTTTACGTTACTCTGTATGCCTGCGCATGCAATAGAAAGTGATGATGAGTTTACACCTCAGAAAATCAAAGATCTTCGCTATGGCGAAGCCCTGTTTAACTTTTACCAGAGTAAATATTTTTCTTCGTTAACCAACCTGATGGTTGCCGACAAACAAAATCCGATTACCGCACAGGGACATCAGCCTGAATTACTAAAAGGTGGCCTGTTTCTCGCTTATGGTTTACATAATCAGGCGCATGACGTTTTTACAAAATTAATCAACACCGACCTGCCCGTTTATACCCGTGACAGAGCTTATTTTTATCTGGGTAAGTTATTTTATAAAAAATCATACTATGATCGTGCGATCACATCATTAAAGAGTATATCCAATACACTCCCGGAAAATTTTAATGATGAAAAACTCCACCTGCTTTCAAATATTTATTTACGGCGCAAGGAATATGACAAGGCACTTAAACTACTCAGTGATTTTTCTGAAGACAGTGAATGGGCCTACTATGCACGTTTTAACCTGGGTGTTACACTGATACGCGAAAACAGGTTTGATGAAGGCATAGAACAACTCCTGTATATCAATCATTTTAATGCAAAAACTCCAGAAATGAATGCCCTCATTGACAAGGCAAATCTGGCACTTGGTTTTGCATACATTCGCCACAACTTACCAGACAAAGCACCCATTTACCTGCGTCAGGTCAGGCTTGAAGGGCCCCTATCCAACAAGGCTCTGCTGGGTATAGGCTGGGCATACAGTGCCAGGGACAAACATAAACAGGCTTTACGCCCCTGGCTGGCACTGCAAAAACGCGACTCGGTTGACACTGCGGTACAGGAATCCATGCTCGCAATCCCCTATACGCTTGAACAAATCAAGGCCAACAACAATGCACTGGGGCATTATCAGAATGCCGTTAAGCTGTATGATAATGAATTAAAATCCATTCATTCCGTTATAAATGTAGTTGAAGGTGGTGAGTTTATCGCATCGCTTAAAAAAGTGCTCAGTGCAGAAAAAGAGGACAACGATTTTCGCCTGACAACACCACCTGTATCACTGGCAACACCTTATATAGAAAACCTTATCGCAAAACATGAATTTCAACAGGCCTACCTTAACTA
>JALTLP010000019.1:23408-27489 GCA_027001895.1 Chromatiales bacterium
GACTGAACAATTTCCTGCTTATGAACTTATGCTGGATGAAAGACAGAAACGCTACCAGGATAAACTGCCACAGATTAAAAATGATTACCGTCTTAATAAAATTGCAGAACTTACCCGAGCCAGTGAAAAATACAGTAAAGAGATTGCACGAATTGAGTCAGACAAGGACATTCTTGCTCTGGCAAACAACAAGGAGCGCTCTATTATAAAACGTTTTACAAAAATTGCCCTGACACTGGAAAAATTAAAAGGCAAACAGGATATCTCCGAACAATCACATAAGTACCATATATTAAAAGGTATACTGGTATGGAAACTCTATCGTGATTATGTTCCGCGATTATGGAAAGCTCAGAAGCAGCTTGATCATCTTGAAAAAGCATTGCAACAAACTAAAACAGCAACCGAGTCTCTTAAAAACACCTGGAACTCTGCACCGGCGCGTTTCAGTGGCTTTAATGAAAAAATTAAAGAGAAAAAAATTCGTATTGCCCGCTTAAAATCAAAGCTTAAACATTTACTCGGCCAGCAACAACGCTTCCTGGTACTCATGGCAATGCGAGAACTTAACAACAAGCAACGTGCGCTAAAAAACTACCATGCCCGGGCACGTTTCTCTGTCGCACGTTTGTTTGACAAAATATCACTATCATCCTCTAAAAATAAAAAAGAGGATGCTACACAATGAAACAGGCACAGCAATTTGTTAGTAATCTTGCAACCGGCCTCACTGCCGCAATGCTTCTTGTTGCCTGCCAGACAGGTAGGGATGTAACAACCATTGCCAGCATAGAAGAAAAAGAACTGGTTATTGAAGATGTAAAAGTACAGCCCATACAACGGAAAAGTGTTGTAGCTAAATACAAGGAATTTTTACGCAGCGTACCGGTTGAAGATATCTACAGCGATGCACAACGCCGACTGGCAGATCTTGAACTAATGTCAGGCGAAGATAAGAGTGTCTCAGACGATGATCCAATGTCACCTGCTGGCAGGCAGCAACTACGCTCGGCAATCAAACAATACAAACGCTACCTGCGAACCCACCGCAAGTCTGCCGAAAACGAACTTGTTTTATACCAGCTAGCAAAAGCCTACTCGTTACTTGCACAACCTGAAAATGAACAAAAAACACTAAACAGGCTTAAAAAGGAATTTCCAAAATCAAAATATAGCGATGAAGTCGACTTCCGTCGTGGCGAAACCTATTTTGTTCTTGGCAAATATCGCCTTGCTGGTTTAGCCTACAATGATATTGTAAAAAACAATAAAACCTCCCTGTTTTATGAAAAAGCTATTTATAAATATGGCTGGACCCTGTTTAAACGCAATAAATATTCTCAGGCTCTTGCACAGTTTATGTCATTACTTGATATTAAAAATGCCCAGGGAAAACTCGGCAGAGTTAACCTGTCTCAAAGTATCAGCCGCAGTGAAAAAGAACTCCTCAATGACACTTTACGTGTCACCAGCCTGACTCTCACCTACCAGGACGGCGCGCGTACCCTTACCCGCTATCTGAAAACTGCTGGCAAAAAACCGTATGAACCATTACTTTACCGCGCACTGGGTAAACTCTATCAGCAAAAAGATCGTATCATTGATGCTGCCGAAACTTACATGGCATACGTTAAACGCGCACCAAACGATCCAGATGCGCCTATATTCCACCAGGATGCTATTGCAGCATACAAAAAGGGCGGGCTCGCATCACTGGTTATAAAATCCAAAGTGGATTTTGTCAGTCGCTACAACCCCAAAAGTTACTACTGGCGAACTCAAAGCAATGAAAAGCGTGACTTTGTAAAACCGCTGTTGGCGCTACATATTAAAGACCTGGCAACGCACTATCATGCAACCGGCAGAAAGTCGCGTAAACGCAGCGACTATCGTAAAGCTGCAAAATGGTATGCCGAATTTATTTCCATGTTTCCAAATGATAAGGCCAGTGCAGGCATGAACTTCCTGCTCGCAGAGTCACTGAATGAATCTGGCCAGTACCAGAAATCTATTTATGAGTTTGAAAAAACAGCATATGGCTATGCACCACACAAGAAAAGCGCAGAAGCCGCGTATGCAGCTATTTTAATCTACCCAAAACTTGAAAAACAAATTCGTGCACAGAAAAACAAAAAAGACGCATCTAAAAAAATATTCAGCTGGCAACAAAAGGCCATCGCCAGTGCCTTGCTATTCAGTGAAAAATTTCCTGCCGATAAACGTGTTTCCTCTGTACTGGCCAAAACCAGTGAAACACTTTACGCACACAAAGAATACTCACGCGCCAACCAGACCGCACATTTACTTCTAAAACACAAAGCAAGTAAGAAATCTGCACGAGACATTCGAACAGCCTGGATTATTATCGGCCATTCAGAATTTGCACTTAAAAATTATGGCAAAGCCGAAGCAGCCTATAAACAGGTACTTCGACGTACCGCTAAAAACAGCAAAATATACAAACCCATGCAAACCCGTTTAGCTGCCAGCGTATACAAACAAGGCGAGTTAGCCAAAGCTGCCGGTAAAAATCAGCTGGCAATCTCACATTTTCTGCGCCTGAAAAAAATAACTCCAAATTCACCACTACTGGCAACGGCAGAATATGATGCGGCCTCTCTGTTAATCAAGGAAGGGAAACTAACAAAAGCAGCCCGCATACTGGTTAAATTCAGAAAGAAATATCCCGGAAAGAAAAAGTTGCAGTTAGGTACAACAGAAAAGCTGGCTTATATATACACCGAAACCAAACAATATGCCAAAGCAGCCGGAGAAATTGAAAAACTACTCAAAACAAAAGGCGATGCAAACTTTAAACGCAATATGACATGGCAGGCAGCCAACCTGTACATTAAAGGTGGCAATAAAAAGAACGGCGTTCGCTTATACAAACAATATATTAAAAAATACCCTGTTCCACTTGTTGAAGCGATGGAAGCAAGGAATACACTTGCAGAATATTATAAAAAGACCCGTCAGTACAAAAAATGGGGATACTGGTTGCGTGAAATTATAAAAGCAGATGCCCAAGGTGGGCGCGCCCGCACCGACAGGACAAAATATCTCGCCGGAACTGCGACATTGATCTTGGCCAAACCGCTTCGCACACAATATAATAAAGTACGCTTACGTATACCTTTAAAGAAAAGTCTGAAGAAGAAAAAACGTTTAATGCAAAAAGCGATTAAGGCTTATAAACAGGCTCTTAATTACAAAGTCGCAGATGTATCGACATCAGCAACCTACCAGATTGCCGAAATATATAACGACTTTGCCCGTGCTCTGATTAAATCACAGCGACCCAGGGGACTTTCTGCTGACGAAAAAGAACAATATTCTATATTACTTGAAGAGCAGGCTTTCCCATTTGAAGAAAAGGCAATCGATATACACGTTGCAAACGTAAAAAATGTAACTGAAGGTATCTATAACGACTGGATTAAAAAAAGCCTGAAACAGCTTTCAAAATTACAGCCGGTTCGTTACGCAAAAACTGAAAAGGTAGAAAAATATGTTGATGACATTCATTAAGTACAGAAATTCAGCATTGATAAATATCCTTTTTGCACTAGCAAGTGTCCTGCTGCTTAACGCATGTATTTCTTCGGCTCCAAAAAAGCAAAACCTTGCACCCGTCGCACCCCAGGCACAGGCCGCTTATCAACGAGCTGTTGTCGCAATGAAATCTGGCCAGACAAAGCGAGCCTTTCGCCTGTTCAATTCCGTCAGCAAAAAATATCCCGGTTTTTCAGGGCCGCAGATTAATATCGGGCTGATCCACCTGAAAAAGAACCGGCTTAAAAAAGCTGAAGCTGCCTTTAAAAAAGCGATTCAAATAAACCGTGATAACGCGGTAAGCTATAACCTGCTGGGTGTTGTATACCGTCGTAGCGGAAAATTTATTGAGGCAAAAGAGGCTTACCAGAAAGCGCTGTCAAAAGATCCGGAGTATGCCAATGCCCACCTTAACCTCGGCGTTCTTTACGATATTTATATGGATGATATAAAACGTGCGCTACATCACTATGAAGAATATCAGAAATATACTAAAACTGCCGATAAAAGAGTAGCAAAATGGATA
>JALTLP010000020.1:0-4956 GCA_027001895.1 Chromatiales bacterium
CAACGACAAAGAAGGTCATTGCGAGCTCACAGAGTGAGCGTGGCAATCTTGCTGTAAATCAAAAAAACAGATTGCTTCGTCGTTCCACTCCTCGCAACGACAAAGAAGGTCATTGCGAGCTCACAGAGTGAGCGTGGCAATCTTGCTGTAAATAAAAAAAGATTGCCACACCACTTCGTGGTTCGCAATGACAGGCAAAGAAAAGCACCTCGCCTACAGGCGTAAGTACCTGCTTAAAACAAAAGGCACGAACGCATCCAACACTAATCCAGTACGTGCGACACTAACCCATCCGCCAGTTTAGGTTCAAACCAGGTCGACTTCGGTGGCATAACCTCGTTGGCATCGGCAACGGCCATCAAGGCATCCAGGCTGGTTGGATACAGGGCAAACGCAACTTTCATTTCGCCTGAATCCACCCGCTTTTCCAGTTCCTGTAAACCACGAATACCACCAACAAAGTCAATGCGTTTGTCACGTCGTGGATCGTCTATACCCAGCACCGGCGTAATCAGGAAATTTTGCAGCAAGCTTACATCCAGGCGAGCAACTGGATCGTCTGCCGGGTACAAGGCTTCTTTTAATGTTAGCTTGTACCATTTACCACCCACGTACATACCAAATGTTTTAGCCGCAGCGGGTTTAACCGCTTCGCTGGCAGGAGTGATATCAAAGTTTTCTGCAACTTTCTCCAGAAATGCTTTTTCATCCAGACCATTTAAATCTTTTATTACCCGGTTGTAATCCAGAATTTGCATCTGGTTATCAGGGAAAATCACACTTAAAAAATAATCATGGGCCGCTTCGCCATTGGCTTTGCCATCATTGCGTTGCGCGGCAATACGTGAAGCCGAAGCCGAACGATGATGACCGTCTGCAATATACAAACAATCCATCGCATCAAAAGTTTTAGTGATAGTGTCGATTAATGCGCTATCATTAACCAGCCAGATAGTGTGTTGCACACCATCATCTGCCGTTAAATCATATTCAGGTTTACCCTCACACACTTTTTTTACAATATCATCAATAACCTTGTTATGTCGGTATGTTAAAAATACCGGGCCGGTTTGTGCATTTAAGGCATCAATTTGCCTGACGCGATCATCTTCTTTATCCGGGCGGGTAAATTCATGTTTACGAATCCGGTTAGTATCGTAGTCAGCAACGGAGGCAACAGCCACCAGACCAAACTGTTCATGTGAACCCATAACCAGTTTGTAAACATAATAACCCGGGGCTTCATCACGAAACAAAACACCGTCATCCACCAGTTTTTTTAAGTTCTCAGCACCTTTGGCATAAACCGAAGCATCAAAAGGGTCGGTTCCCACTGGCAGATCTATTTCAGGTTTGGAGATATGTAAAAAACTTTTTGGGCGACCCTTGACTCGTTCACGTGCTTCTTCTGTATTAAGTACATCGTATGGCGGTGCAACAACATCGTCTGCGAATTCCTGTTTTGGGCGTAACCCTTTAAATGGTGCTATTAACGGCATATCTCTACCTGCTTGATTAAACTGTAAATTGGAAGCTGGATTTTAAACGATTCGCTCCCAGTAGCCCAGTACTGTTAATGATTTAAAGCAAAGAATTAAGCCGAGCAAAAGCTCTGAAATGGCTTAATGCAGTGCTTCAAGCCGTGAGGACACTGACGGATGGGATAAAAACAGCCGTTTGATAAAACGCTGAAATATTTCCGGAAGTACAGACAACACCTGTTCGAGTGGATTTACTTGCTGACTTTGGGAAGTTTGCACTGTTTTTAACGCGCTGAAAAAACTTTGTATATTTGAGAATCGCACGGCGAGCTTGTCTGCACGAAATTCATGACGTCTGTTAATAGCGTTAAAAACAAGTAAAGGCAGTAACGCATAAGCCGCGACAACCAGCGTTAAACCAAGCAAAAAGCCAATGCGTTTGTCCCGCCATTTAAACAAAAACCCGTAATCGATAACAATATGGAAAACATAAACCGGTAACCAGATTATAAACAGCATAAGCAGGTGGATAATACTCATGCTCAGGGTGTCCTGCATTTTTACATGGGCTAACTCATGGGCTATAACCGCTTCTATTTCGTCGGGAGTAAGTTTATCAAGCAGGCCCTGCGTTAAAATAATAAGTGACGGGTGAAAAAAATCCGGTGAAACTTTTGCATTAATTTCCACAGAACTGTCAATCGCAATAGTCGGTGAGGCGACACCCAGTTTTCTGGCAACGCGTGAAGCCAGTCGTTTAATCCAGAGATGATCGTCGGGCAAACCAGCCAGCCTTCCCTGTAAAGCGGGAGACCTTGGCATAAATCGACTGTATAAAACACGAGAAAACAGAGGTAAATTTTTTAGCTTTAACCACAACAGGTTAAACGGCCGATACAAAAGCCATACCAAGCAACACACACAAAAACAGACGAAAGTAACCAGGCCAATGGCAGGCCAATAAGAAGAAAGCTGGCCTAGGCCAGTTGCAGACATACGTTCAAACAGGTCGAGCTGTAACAAAACGCTGCTTATAGAAAACTGGGTAAAAACAAGCGTCATTAATAAAATGACCAAAAACCAGGCCTTTATTAAGCCATACGTTCTGATACTTAAACGGTTATTATTCATAAATAATCAATCAATTTGATAATATTGCTGTAACCGCATATTACGCGCCAGATGTTCAGTCATTCACTGATTTACACCCATAATGTGAACTATATCACATATTTCCAAGCTTGAAATGAATGCGCAAAATATCCACAAATTCATGCTATGATTAGCGCGCGAATTACACTTAAACTTGATGTAATTTACAGGGAAAAAGTCTAAATTTTACTAAAATTATGCCGAAATAAAGACATAGGCAGCAGTAAATGCACGGTATTGGAAACCACAAAGATGATATTGGATAAACTACAACAATTACGCAAAAAGCGACTGCTAAACCAGTTCCCAATTGCATATAAACTCGCCATTATTATTACCATGCTTATCAGTTCAGGCATGATTCTGCTTGGGCTTGTTATCGTATCTAACCAAACTCAGCTTCTACGTGGCCAGATGACGGACTTTGGCCAGACTGTCGCCGGCCAGTTAGCCAATTCTACAAAAGAACTAATCCTATCTGATGACATACTCAGCATTATGGTTTCGGTAAAAAACCTGGGTAATCATAAAGGCATACTCGGTGCCGTGGTTTATTCTGAAAACGGTAAAAAACTTGCGACATCCGGTATCGTGCCGGAAGTCGATATTATCCAGCTCTATGCACAGTCAACCAATAACCAGCAAAAAGGTTATTCATTTGAATGGGAAATTAGCGACTCAAACACCAATAAACCACTGGAAGTTATTTCTTTTATTACCCCAATACGTTTTCAGAATTTAATTGCCGGCCATGCCCTGGTAACCTTTAGCAAAGCCTCGTTATCCCGGTCACTGACAGAAACGGTTAATGCCATTATTGCAGCCACTGTTTTTATGATCATACTCGGTATCTTCACTGCTTATGCACTGGGCCAGCGCTTATCGAGACCGATTCATAACCTGCTCGATGCCAGCAAAGCGATTGATAACGGAGATTATTCCTACCGCATCAGCGAACAACGCAATGATGAAATTGGCTCCCTCATAGAAGGTTTTAACAATATGGCTAATGGCCTGCTCGAAAAGTCACAGGTAGAAAACGCCTTTTCACGTTTTGTATCGACCAACGTTGCCAAACAAATTATGGATAACCTTGATGGTATCCAGTTAGGCGGGCAACATGTACAGGCAACCGCCCTGTTCGCAGATATCGTCGGCTTTACCAGTATGTCGGAAAGACTTCCCCCTAAAGAAGTGGCTACCCTGTTAAATGAATATTTCACCTATATTTCGATGGCCTGCGAGTTATACAATGGCACCATAGACAAATACATGGGTGACTGTGCCATGGTCGTCTTTGGTGTACCCGAAAAAGATCCCGATCACCAGTTCAATGCTATCAGCTGCGCAATTATGATTCAGCGCCTGATAGACAGGTTAAACGAACTAAGAGAACAACAGGGTAAACAGGCGGTTTACTTCCGCATTGGTGTAAACAGTGGCGAGATGCTCGCAGGTAACATGGGCTCTAATGATCGAATGCAATACACGGTTGTCGGTGAAGCGGTTAACCTTGCTGCACGCTTACACACGGCGGCAGAAAAGGGGCAGATAGTTATTACAGACACAATGGTTAAATCAACGGATATACAATGGCGCATTATTGCCCACCGACATAAATCCATTGAGCTTCGGGGCATTGCTGAACCGGTAACAACCTACATTGTAACCGACCTTAAATCACCGTATGCAGAACAAATAGATCAACATATAGATACAATACTGGCTAAACAATTCGTTGCATGAAAAAACTCTTCTTCCTAATTGCATTGGTGGCAATACAATTAAGCTTGTCAGACTGTGCCTATATTTATTCAAAAAGTGATAATGTCGATGCCAAAGTTGCAAAACTTGCAAATGAAGAAAAATATGGCCTTGCGCTTGATGTTCTTGGCTATATAAAACCGGAGCACTTTAATTACGTTTATCTGATGGAAGAGAAGAAGCGGATTAAAAAACTGGCCAGCGCATTTGAAGACAAAACTCTGGCGCTTGCAGCAAAACACGAAAAACAAAAACACTGGGCAGAAGCCATGAGGATATATGATGATGCTCTCGACAAATACCCACAAAGCAAAAAAATTACAGGCGCGCGGCTGGCCTTTATTCGCAAACGCGACAAATATCTCAACCAGCTTAAAAACAAATTACTTGTGTCAAATGCAAAGACTCTCAGCATAAAAACAGCAACAACCAAAGAAATTGCCGAGGTTAATCCAGACGACTCAAAAGCAAAAAGTATTTTACGGTCCCATATTCGCGAAGTAAAACTAACATCAGAAAAACTGATAATCTGTGCCCGGGATGGCATCAAAAATAAAGA
>JALTLP010000020.1:4966-8076 GCA_027001895.1 Chromatiales bacterium
ATCAAAAAACACCAATAAAGAAATCAAAACCCTGAAAATCAGACTTCAGGAAATAAAAAAATCACGTACAAAAAAACACACACGTAAAATAATTAAAATCACCAAAAAACTCTCGCACATTAAAACGATACCCGAACTTATTGCCTACCGCAAGGAAGTTCTTTATTTATACCGTGTAAACAAAAATAATAAAAAAATACAAAAGCTAAAAAAAGAACTTGATGAAAGAATAAAAAAGGTTTTAAAAACAGAAATAAAGAAAGGCCAGGATTTTTACAGCCAGGGTCGTATAAAAAAAGCGCTCAACCTCTGGAAACAACTTCAGCAACTCGATAATTCAAACCAGAAACTGAATGATTATATCCATCGTGCAGAAAGGGTTCTTAAAAAATTGCAGAGCTTAAGCAAAAAACCGTCACCCGTACAACTACCGGCTACAACCCATTAACGCTTATTCTTCCTCTTGCTCAACAACCGGTGCAAGCCGCCATACATTGCGATAACCCTGCGGTAACTTACGACCACGTTGAGCACGCTCACCCTCGAAGGGTTGCATGTCTTCGGCTTCAAAAACCTTATGGCGTTTACCAGAATAAATTGACAGGCTGTCATCTTCATTGATAACAGTAATAGCCGCCAGAAATTCCGAATGATTTTTGGATTTTGCAGCAGGGATATTAAGTATCTTAATACCTTTACCTTTTGGCATTTGTGGTAATTCTGCAATATGGTGTATTAACATATTGCCATCATTGGTTGCTGCAACGACCCAGCTTGTTTCCATATTATTTACCGGCACGGGTGGCAAAACGGTCGAGCCCTCCGGTACTTTGATAATGGCTTTACCTTTTTTATTTTTGGTAACCATTTCTTCTAGAGAAATCACAAAACCAAAACCGGCATCAGTTGCCAGCAAAAAGAGTTGATCCGGTGCGCCAGCCATCACACCGCAGAAGCTTGCACCCGGTGGAGGTGTAAAGCGCCCGGTTAACGGCTCACCCATACCACGCGCTGAAGGCAGAGTGTGCCCCATTGTTGTATAGGTACGGCCTTTAGAATCAATAAACACAGCAATCTGGTTATTTTTACCCAGCGCATAGGCCAGACATTCATCGCCGGCCTTATAATTTAATTCAAACGGATCGATGTCATGGCCTTTAGCAGCACGTACCAGGCCTTTTCTGGATAATATAATAGTAATCGGGTCGGCACTGATAAGCGAAGACTCGTCCATCGCCACCGCGGCATCGCGCGCGACAATCTTGCAACGACGCTTGTCGCCATAATTTTCGAGTATGGCTTTTAATTCTTTTTTAATTAAGGTCTTCAGGCGTGCTTTGGAACCGAGCACTGCTTCAAGCTCCTTGCGCTCTGCCCGCAATTCTTTTTGCTCTGCCTTAATCTTCATTTCCTCAAGACGAGCTAACTGTCGTAAACGGGTATCAAGAATATAGTCAGCCTGAATTTCAGTTAACTTAAAGCGTTTAATTAACTTCGCTTTTGGTTCATCTTCTTTACGGATGATACGAATCACTTCATCCAGATTTAAAAAGGCTTTTAATAAACCGTCCAACAAATGTAAACGCTTATTCACTTTATCCAGACGGTATTCAAGACGTCGGGTAACCGTTGCGCTTCTGAACTTAAGCCAGTTTGTTAATATATCAAGCAGATTCATTGTGCCCGGACGACCATCGAGGCCAATCAGGTTCATATTAACCCGATAAGTGCGCTCCAGATCGGTGGTCGCAAACAGATGTGTCATTAACTCATCAACATCGATATTTCTGTTTTTACGAACCACCACCAGACGTGTCGGGTTTTCATGATCCGATTCATCACGCAGGTCGACTACCATTGGTAATTTCCTGGCCTGCATTTGCGATGCAATTTGTTCCAGAATTTTTGCCGGCGATGCCTGGTGCGGTAAAGCGGTGATAATAATATCATCACCTTCTTTTTCGTATACGGCACGCATACGTATACTGCCACCACCTTTTTTATACATTGCGTTAATGTCTTTACGCGGCGTTATAATTTCTGCATCCGTAGGATAATCCGGTCCTTTTATATACTTGCAAAGATCACTGATTCTTGCTTTCGGATTATCTATTAAGTGAATAGTGGCTTTTAATACTTCAGTTAAATTATGTGGTGGAATATCGGTTGCCATACCCACGGCAATACCGGTGGTGCCATTCATTAAAACATTGGGAACCTGTGCGGGTAAAATAACAGGCTCTTCCATAGTGCCGTCAAAATTAGGCGCCCAGTCAACCGTGCCCTGCCCCAGCTCACCGAGCAATAACTCTGCATATTGTGATAAACGCGATTCGGTATATCGCATTGCAGCGAAAGACTTGGGATCATCTGGTGAACCCCAGTTACCCTGACCTTCTAACAAGGTATAGCGGTAAGAAAACGGTTGTGCCATCAACACCATGGCTTCATAGCAGGCACTGTCACCGTGCGGGTGGAACTTACCGAGCACATCACCCACGGTACGGGCAGATTTTTTAAACTTGGCCGTGGCCTTTAAACCCAGCTCAGACATGGCATAAATAATACGACGTTGTACCGGTTTTAAACCGTCACCAACATGTGGCAGCGCACGGTCCAGAATAACGTACATGGAATAGTCCAAATAGGCCTTTTCTGTAAAGTCTCTTAATGAAAGTTGTTCAACACCTGCGTCAAAGCCGGCATTAAAATCAAGATCATCCTGTTGTTTTTTCTTCTTTGATCTTGTTTGTTTTTTCTTTTTTGCTGCCATTAATTTAATACCATTATTTTACAATTACTGAATTGTTATATTCTATTAATATATTTAAACCACGAAGAACACAAAGAAAACACTAAAATTATTTGTATTCTTCTGCTAAGCCAGATTACCCGGCATAACCTGCAATTTTTTCTTCGTGACCTTAGTGTTCTTTGTGGTTAACAAAATATTAAACATCCGCGAGATCGCCTTTTGACTCAAGCCATTTACGCCGATCTGCCGAACGTTTCTTCGCTAATAACATATCCATCATCTGATGTGCATCATCGCCAGCATCAACAGTTAACTGCACCAGGCGGCGGGTATCCGGTGACATGGTTGTCTCACG
>JALTLP010000021.1 GCA_027001895.1 Chromatiales bacterium
TTGGCAAAAAAGTCAAAATTTTGTCGGTATTAATTCAATATAAATTAAATTATTGATCTTGTTCGGGCAAATAGTCAGAAATAATATTAGAAACAATTAATAAACGGGCTTTTGAAAAAGAATAATAGCCCGGCTTTAGCACGGTTATTATTGTTTATTTTGGCGGATAAACTGGCGATGTAAGCGAAAAATCCATTTTTCAAATCGTTCTGTTGTTTGCCCATCGACAGGATAAAACCGGGCGGTCACCTCGATGGGTGTTTGACTGTAATCGAGCTTTATAATCCGGGCGATTCTTTTTATGGGCCAGGGCAACTCGCTACCTGGATAAAAGCTGACTTCAATGTCCTGGTTTTCTTTTAAAACCTCAGTGGCTGTCTCGCCCTGCGCTGTTTGATGCCACTGAAGCGTTGTTGCGGATAAAGTTAAAGACTGCTTCGGCGGTACTGTGTCGCGACTGGTTAATAGCAGGCGCAATAATTTAACAATGGTGTTGAGCTTGTTTTCCAGTTGCCGGGTTTGAACAGACTGCTCATGCGAACTTAAGCCTTCGCTATGCTCAAAGGCTTCAATAATATCAAACGCCATCTGGTTCTGAATGCTTAAGTCAGCGCTTGCATCCGTAATAACTTTAATCCGTAATGGCAGGCTGGTGGCAACACTGATTCCCTGACTGGAATCGGCAAGTTCACTTTTATTATTCATCTAAACAGCGTAGCAGACTAAAAAGCAGCATGTCTATCAGAGCGATAAAAAAAACTAGAGTTGATGTGCGTGATAGGTCGTGGCCGCTTTTTTCTGTGTTCTGGTTTTTTTAATACTGTCACTTTCTTTTAAACGTGCTTCTTCACAGATATAGATACTCTCGGTATCCGTTAGCAGGACTTGTTCAAGGATATCTGCAATATCTGTTAAAGCCGCCGGCATATCCTGATGATTAAACAGGTCGGTCATAACAGCATGGCGTTGTTCTTCGAGCTCTGCACAGGCTGTCCAGTCCTGCTTATAACTTAAGTCGCGCATATGCTGGCTTAAGCGCAGAATTTTTTGCGCATATTGCCGGGGAGATAAACGATACATAGTCATTAACGTAAATCCTGTATAACGGCAGTAAATTACCTGGTAACCACTTTTGATTGTGCTTCCGGCATTTCGTCCCACGCACCTTTAACAGAACGTACCAGTGATGCAACTTCGTCAAGCAAGTCGGGATTGTTTTCAATATTGGCGCGGGCCAGTCTGCGAGTCATGTAGTCGTACAGATCATCCAGGTTCTGAGCAATTTCACCACCGTCTTCAACATTTAAACTGGCTCGCAGCCCGTCAATAATTGAAATTGCCCAGCTAATGTTACCGCCTTTTTGTGGGATATCATTGCGTTCCATATGTCCCTTGGCAATGGCAATTTTTTCAAGTGCACCGTTCATTAACATCTGGATTAGCTGATGTGGATCAGCAGACTCAACACCGCTGCTCACACCGACCCGATTATATTGCTCGACTGCACTGTGCAATTTAACCATGTTCATAACTACTACCTCCTGAATTAAACAAGGTCCTCACCTTATTTCTTTGATTGATTTTGCGCTCCCGGCAATGCTGCCAGTTGTCGCGATAAATATTCCCCGGTTGTACGCATCTTACCTACCAGAGCGTCCAGATTTGAAAAAGTTTTAAGATGCCGTGCCTCTGATTTTTCAAGTTTTTCTGCCAGTTTATTGCGTTCGTCGTTAATTCCCTGCAAATTATCTGCCAACCCTTTGGTTTTGCCCTGTAATAAGCCGCCTGAATCCAGAAAATTAGATAGCAATCCATCCAGACGTTCGGCAATGCCTTTTGAGTAACTAACTGTGCCACGTCGGCCAATATCACCACCGACCACTTCAACTTCAAGATCACGCGCTTCACCCTGTCCCTGTAAAATTCGCCCCCTACCCACAGCGGCTCTACCACCAATG
>JALTLP010000022.1:0-1315 GCA_027001895.1 Chromatiales bacterium
CGAATACACGCCGGAATTAAAAACCAGAAAAGACCCGGTTGCCAGTTTTGCAAAACTTAAGTCTGCAAAAACCGGCTCTCAAACAACAAAGTCAGAAGTAAAAAAACAAAAAGAAATTATTACCGCCAAAACCACGCCGGTGGCAAAGAAGCCAGCTAAGGCATGGGCGATACAGGTCGGCAGTTTTTCTCAAAGAAGTAATGCTTTTAAGCTTCGCAATAAACTCGCAGTAAAAAATATACCGCTTTTGTCGATGCTGTAAAAAAAGCTAACCGCTATATTTATCGTGTTCGTGTTGGTCCCGAAGTAAAGCGTGATACGGCCGTTAAAATTCAGCAACGACTAAAAAAAGAACTTAAACTAAGCGGGTTAGTTGTTTCTCACCCATAATGTGGAATTAGTATTTTATGATTTGGATTGATTTTGCCATTCTCGGTATTATTCTTATTTCTGCGGTTATCAGTCTGATACGTGGCTTTGTCCGTGAAGCATTATCGCTGGTGGGGTGGGTTGTTTCCTTCTGGGTTGCGCTGACTTTTGCAGGGGGCTTTGCAGAATTATTTCTTAATTCAATCGACGATAAAACTTTCCGGGTGGTAGTTGGTTTTGGTATTTTATTTGTTGTCTCACTTATTCTTTTTGTTGTTATAAATTATTTTTCGGTACAGCTGGTTCATCGTACCGGTTTGTCCGGTACTGACCGCTTTATCGGAGTAGTGTTTGGTTTATTACGCGGCACCCTGATTATTGCCGTACTGGTTATGTTGGCAGGTTTGTCCAGTATGCCAAAAGAATCGTGGTGGCAGGATTCGATGCTGTTGTCGCAATTTGAAGGTATTGCATTATGGCTAGGCCAGTTTTTACCTGACAATATAGCATCTAGTTTCAGGTTTTAAGTAGTAAGGTTTTGTCGAATAATCCGGTTTAGTGGTTATACTTTAATAGTTGGTCTGGTATTTTTAGAAAGAGGCGTGTATGTGTGGAATTATTGGTATTGTTTCGTCAGAGGCAGTAAACCAGAATTTATATGATGGCTTGATAGTGTTACAACACCGTGGCCAGGATGCAGCCGGTATTGTTACCTGCATGGATGATCGCCTTTACATGCGAAAAGCAAATGGCCTGGTGCGGGATGTTTTTCTTACCAAACATATGCTGCGTTTAAAAGGGAACATGGGTATTGGCCATGTTCGTTATCCAACCGCGGGCTGTTTCTCGTCTGCCGAAGCACAACCTTTTTATGTTAACTCACCTTACGGTATTACCCTGGCACATAACGGCAACCTGACCAATGCTGACCAGCTTCGCCAGGATC
>JALTLP010000022.1:1325-2076 GCA_027001895.1 Chromatiales bacterium
TATTAATACCGACTCCGATTCGGAAGTCCTGTTAAATATTCTCGCTCACGAATTACAAACCAGTGACAAGCTGGATGTCAGTGTGGACGATATCTTTAAAGCAGTAAAAGGGGTGCATAAACGTTGTAACGGTGCCTATGCTGTTGTTGCGATGATAACGGGTAAAGGTATTCTTGCCTTTCGAGACCCTCATGGTATTCGTCCTTTAGCCTTTGGTGAACGTAAAACAGCGAAAGGCAATGACGTTATTGTTGCATCCGAAAGTGTGGCTATCGATGCACTGGATTTTGATCTGGTCAGGGATGTTGCACCCGGTGAAGCCATATTTATTGACAACAATGGAAGCTACCACACACAACAATGTGCCGATAATCCGGTATTAACCCCCTGTATTTTTGAACACGTTTATTTTGCCCGGCCGGATTCACTGATTGACGGTGTTTCGGTTTACAAAGCCCGTTTAAGAATGGGCGAATACCTGGCCAAAAAGATTATGCGCGAAATTCCCGAGCATGATATTGACGTGGTGCTCCCCATACCTGATACCAGCCGCACATCTGCGCTGCAACTTTCCTATACCCTGGGTATCAAGTATAGCGAAGGGTTTATCAAAAACCGTTATATTGGTCGAACTTTTATTATGCCGGGGCAAAAAGAGCGTAAAAAATCAGTGCGTCAAAAATTGAACGCAATTGAACTGGAATTTAAAAATAAAAATGTACTACTTGTTGATGACTCTATAGTCCGGGGC
>JALTLP010000022.1:2086-4027 GCA_027001895.1 Chromatiales bacterium
CTCAAAACAAATTATCCAGATGGCGCGTGATGCCGGTGCAAAAAAAGTGTATTTCGCATCGGCCGCGCCACCGGTTATTTACCCCAATGTCTATGGTATTGACATGCCCGCAGCAAAAGAACTGATTGGTCATAACCGCACAGATAAAGAAATTGCAGAAGCAATCGGGGCTGACTGGCTAATCTACCAGGACCTGGATGACCTGATTGAAGCGGTTAAAAAGAAAGTACCGGCCATTAAACAGTTTGATACTTCGGTATTTAACGGAGAATATGTAACAGGCGATATCAGCAAAGAATACCTCGCAAGAATAGAAGCCAGCCGTAGCGACGATGCGCGTAAGGATAAAGTCAAAGATAATGAGGTTGTTGAGATATACAACACAGCTTAGAACATCTCTATAATTGTAATAACTAAAATATTCGTAAAAAGGATTTAAATATGGCAGTTAAAACATTAAATAGTATTGATAAATTAAAACTGGAATTAAACAGAAAAAAGATTTATCGGTCTAAAGTCCCCTATACTCGTGTTTTTCCAAAAACCAATGGACGTGTGTTGACTCCTGCTATTACAGCAAACAGAAAAAGCAACTTTAAGAAATTTGTAGATATGTATTTTACTAAAATTGTTGATAAAACAATCCCTGATCCTGATTTCGGTGTATTTCCAGGAGCAACTAAATTAACCAGAAATTCAGAAGGGTTTAAAGCATTTCAAAGATTTTCAGAAACGGATTATGGTTCATCTGTTATAAAAGAAATGGTAAAAAACCCTGATCGATATGCAGGTTTTGTTATTGCGCAAGGTGTCAAAAAAGGAGCGGCTGGCGGTTACCGGTCGATGACTTTGCCTAGATTTTTTCCTAATAAAAAGAAAAAATTTCTTGTTAGTGGACAGAAAATATATGATCTAGCAATTATTTATCATGAATTTGCTCATACAAAAGTTTTTTTACCTGAAACAAAGAAAGGGAAGAAAGCAAACCTACAAGATGAAAGAAAAGCTGTTATGTTATTTGAAAATCCTGTGAGAATACGTAAAGGATATGAGCCTAGGGCAACTCTGATTAATTCAAAAATAGTAGTATAATTTCAACTGATCAACAGCACAAACATAAAGCGATGAAACAACAAACATTGAGCACATCCGGTTTTGAAAAATACCGTAAAAAGACACGGAAGGAACAGTTTCTGAATGAAATGGAACAGATCATCCCGTGGAAAGCACTCTGTAAAGTAATCAAACCCTACTACCCAAAGCCCCGGGGTGCAGGCAGAAGGCCTATCGGCATCGAACGAATGTTACGCATCCACTTTTTACAACATTGGTTTGAGTTATCCGACCCCAGTGCAGAAGAAGCCTTATACGATTCACGCGCCATGCGAGAATTTGTCGGTATAGATCTTGGTAAGGAGCCGGTGCCCGATGAAACGACCATCTTGAATTTTCGTCATTTAATGGAACGTTATAATCTGGGTGACAAGCTATTTAATCTGGTCAATGTCTATTTGGCTGAAAATGGCATGAAGGTTAATAGAGGTACCATTGTCGATGCCACCATCATCAATGCACCGACCTCGACCAGGAACAAAGAAAAAAGCCGTGACCCGGATATGCATCAAACAAAAAAAGGAAACCAATGGTACTTTGGTATGAAAGCGCACATTGGCGTTGATAGTAAAAGTAAACTCATTCATTCAATTGTTGTCACCTCGGCCAATGTACACGACTCACAGGTACTGGAAGATTTACTCCATGGCGAAGAAACGCGAGTTTGGGGTGATTCAGCTTATGCTGGTCAAAAGAAGCTATTATATGAACATGCCCCGAATGCAAAAGATTTCACTCAGAAAAAAGGCAGTCGTAATCGTCAATTGACTGAGCGCGAGAAATCAGCGAATCGCCAGAAATCAAAAATACGTTCCAGGGTTGAGCATG
>JALTLP010000022.1:4037-8019 GCA_027001895.1 Chromatiales bacterium
CATGAAAAACCAGTTTGGCTTCAGGAAAGTTCGTTATCGCGGTATCGATAAAAATGCACATCATGTCTTTATTAAATGTGCATTGGTTAACTTAGTGCTGGCAAAAAAACAATTGTTATCCCTTTATCAGGGAAGTTGCGTCTGAAAACCCTGGATAAGCCAAAATTATGGCTATTTCAGGGGTAAAACAGGCGTCTTTGTATTTTGTTTACTTGATCATGAAATAGGGAGTGAGATTTTGGTAATTATTCAGAGCTTCCCTAGGTATACGTATTCGGGTGAAGGCAAAACGGGTGATCTTGAAACTATAAATATAATTACAGGTAAGAAAAAACGCGGTAAATGGACGGTTAGTAAGTATGATCCAACAATACTTGTAAGCTTAAATGACAAGGATCGTTTGTAATGAAATATTTATTATTATTTTCACTGGTAGCATATTTACAAGTATCATGCGCTGATGTTAAACCAAAGAGTATGATTAAAAGTAGTAATTTGAATATTTATGCCAGTACTTATAATGGCAATCCTGTACTTAAATCTGACAACTGGTTACGGTTTTATCAGCATGAAGATAACACGATAGAAAATCGCATATATATTACTGCTGAATTTAATGTTGAAAATGCAATCGCTATAGTTGTTGCTGACATAAATGCTGAAAATAAACTGTGTGGAGAAAATCAGAAAAAATTTTTGCTATATCTGGCTTTTGAGCCGAATGTAAATTTAAAGAAAATTACAACCCGAATACATAAACCATGTTTTGTAAGAAATAAGGCTGTTTTAAAATTAAACGTGAAAACTCAGGATGGTCACCGATATTACAATATTACAGAATTAAAGGCACATCCGGATGCTTTTAATCCTGTCTCAGAATAAAACCTGAGTAATGCCACTAAAATGTCTTGTTTTAATTGACATTCGTAAATTTTACGCATATCCTGTAATTAAGTAACAAGGCGCCGATTTGAAGATCAGCTTGCGGGCGCTTAATAAGAACAGCTAAAGCGTGGTGATACACTGATAACCTGCTTTAGTTCAAACAAGCGGGTTTTTTTATGCCCGCGAATTATGAGACGTTAGATAACTGAAACTATGTTTTTAAAAGAGGTCGATTATGTCAGATAATAAAAAGGATACCGAATGGGGTTTTGATACCCTGGCGGTGCGGGCAGGGCAGGCACGTACAGCGGAAGGTGAGCATAGCGAACCGATTTTTCCGACTTCCAGTTATGTTTTTGACTCGGCAGCTTCTGCCGCGGCACGCTTTAGTGGTGAAGAGCCCGGTAATATATATTCACGTTTTACCAACCCGACCGTCAGAAACTTTGAACAGCGACTTGCTGCATTAGAAGGCGGTGAACGCTGTGTCGCGACGGCTTCGGGTATGTCTGCGATTTTAAGCACCTGTTGTGGTTTATTGCAGGCCGGTGATCATATTGTTTCATCCAAATCCATTTTTGGTAGCACGGTTGTTTTGTTCGACAAGTACCTGTCGCGCATGGGGATTACGGTAAGCTATGTATCACTCACCGACCTCGATGCATGGCAAAAGGCTATTACTAAAAATACCAGACTTTTTTTTGTTGAAACGCCCTCGAATCCGTTGACAGAAGTGGGGGATATCGAAGCACTGGCCAATTTAGCACATAACAATAACAGTGTGCTGGTAGTTGATAATGCTTTTTGTACCCCGGCATTACAAAAGCCGCTAGAGTTTGGTGCGGATGTTGTAGTGCATTCAGCAACTAAATACATTGATGGACAGGGGCGTTGTATCGGTGGAGCAGTTGTCGGGGACGAAAAATTAGTCGGTGAAGATGTTTTTGGTTTTTTAAGAACTGCAGGCCCTACCATGAGCCCGTTTAATGCGTGGGTTTTTCTTAAAGGTCTGGAAACACTTAACTTAAGAATGAAAGCACACAGTGAAAATGCCTTAAAGCTGGCGGAGTTTCTTGAACAACATAAAAACGTTAATCGTGTTTATTATCCTGGCTTAAAGTCGCATCCACAACATGAACTTGCAGTTAAACAGCAAAGTGGTTTTGGTGGAGTACTGGCCTTTGATATGCAAGGGGGTAAAAAAGCCGCCTGGAATTTAATTGATAATACTAACTTGTTATCAATTACTGCCAATCTGGGTGATACAAAATCGACCATTACGCACCCGGCAAGCACAACACATGGCCGCCTGTCAGACGAGCAACGTGCAGAAGCCGGTATTAGTGATGGTATGCTGCGTATTGCTGTTGGTCTGGAAGATATCAACGATATTATTCGCGATATAGAGCAAGGTTTGTAAATGATAATAGCAATGTTATTGCAAACAATAGTGTGGCAATCTTTCTTCTAATTTTGAAATCAAAAAAGCTGTTATGCCTTTACTTACTTTAGATAAAGCCTGTTTAAGCTATGGCCATGTTGCCTTGCTGGATAATGCCGAACTTTCAATTGATTCTGGTGAACGTATTGCCTTAATCGGTCGCAATGGTGAAGGCAAATCCACACTGATGAAAGTTTTATTAGGTGAAGCGACTCTGGATGATGGTACGGTCTGGCGTTCACCCGGTTTAAAAGTGGCCTACCTGATGCAGGAAGTGCCGAATGATGAAGAACGTACGGTTTTTGAAGTGGTGGCCAGTGGTGTTGAAAATGTTGGTCAGCTTATTTCGGACTACCATAATACCGCTTATGCCTTATCGCATGTTGAAGATGAAAAAGAATCACAACGTCTTATACAAGAGTTAAACGATTACCAGAACCAGCTTGAACGACTCGATGGCTGGTCACTGGAACAAAAAGTTGAGGCTGTCGTTAGTAAATTATCGTTACCGGCCGATGAACTGGTCAGTTCACTTTCCGGTGGTTATAAACGGCGGGTAATGCTGGCAAAAGCACTAGTCTGTGAACCGGATATATTGCTATTGGACGAGCCTACTAACCATCTTGATATTGAGTCTATCCTTTGGCTGGAAAACTTCCTGATAAATTATAAAGGCACTATTTTATTTGTATCGCATGACCGTGCGTTTATAAAACAATTAGCAACCCGCATAATTGAACTGGACAGGGGCGTGATTACTTCCTGGAGTGTCGGTTATGAAAAATATCTGGTTAAAAAAGATGAGCTACTCGCAATCGAAGCCGACCATAATGCAAAGTTCGACAAACGTCTGGCGCAGGAAGAAAAATGGATACGCCAGGGTATAAAAGCACGGCGTACCCGTAACGAAGGCCGGGTTCGTGCCTTACAGGCAATGCGTAAACAACATGCCGAAAGGCGTACCCAGCAAGGCAAAGCTAAACTTAATATCGATACGGCTGATTCATCCGGACGAATTGTTGCCGAGCTTAAAAAAGCCAGCTTTTCATACGATGGCAAGTCTATTGTTAAACAGTTCAGCACTAAAATTTTACGTGGTGATAAAATTGGTATTATCGGCCCGAATGGTTCAGGTAAATCTACGCTAATAAAATTACTGCTGGGCGAACTCAAACCCACCGAAGGCAAGGTCAAGCTTGGCACCAATCTTGAAATTGCCTACTTTGATCAGAACCGTGCCGATTTTGATTTGAACGCATCGGTTATGGCGAACCTGAACCATGGTAAAGACAGGGTGATGGTTAATGGGAAAGATCGGCATGTTATTGGCTACTTGCAGGACTTTTTATTCCCACCAGCAAGAGTACAGTCACCTGTTAAAACCTTGTCCGGTGGTGAACGGAATCGTTTGCTATTGGCTCGATTGTTTATCAAACCCGCCAACCTGCTGGTACTCGATGAACCCACCAATGATCTGGATGTAGAAACATTAGAGCTGTTAGAAGAGCTGTTGCTTAATTATGAAGGTACTTTAATTCTTGTCAGCCACGACCGACAATTTCTGGATAATATTGTCACCAGCACCATTGTAATGGAAGGCAATGGCAAGGTCAGTGAATACGTAGGAGGTTATAATGATTACATGCGGCAACGGTC
>JALTLP010000023.1 GCA_027001895.1 Chromatiales bacterium
CAGTAATTCCAACCTGGCAAGCACCAGCATCATCTGGTAACGAGTCGACAGATAATCTCTTTGTGCTGCTGACACAAGAACCATGGCATCACCCAGGTCGGTTTTTACTTCAAGTTCATACAATGCCCGGCTGCGGTCGAGATAAAGTTCACGATAATCCTTTAACGCCTGCATCTGTTTTATTTTGCCCTTTAACGAATCATATTCGAGATACAATGTTAATATTGACGCGCTTATATCTGTCTTGAGTAATTCTATATCGGCTTCAATCCGGTGAACCTTGTTGAGCGCCTTTGCCACAGCAATATCGGAATGAGTACCGGCAAATAATGGAACCCGCAACACCAGACCAAGCTGTAACTCATCATTACGTCGCCGCTCATGTGAATAAGCATAACTTGCAGCTTCAAGGTTAACAGTAGGACTGTTCGTCTTTTTGGCAAAATCAACTTTTGCACGTGCTGCTGCCAGTTTTGCCTGTAAAGTTATTAACCGGTAATTATTTTTCCATGCAATTTTGTTTAGCTGTTCAACATCTGGTAATTTTATTTCTGTTTCAGTCAGTGCCGGTTTACTAATTGTATTAACCAGTTCACCCGGCCTTCCCATCGCAATGGCCAGCCTGGCACGCGTGATACGTTGTTCATTCTGACTTCTGATTCTGAGATAGCGTACTTTCTGGTATTCAACATCCTGTTTCATAACCTCAATATCGGATGTCTGCCCAAGTTCCTGCCGGTCACGTAATTTATCCAGGCTAACAAACGCAGTGGCCATCTGTTCGTTATAACGATAAAAATTCATATCCGCCAGAATAACATCAAAAAACTTTTGCATAATTTCTATCCGGCGTTCATTAATAATACGCTGGCGCTTAACTTTTTCCGCTCTGATATTAAACTTACCTGAATTTATATCGGCACTTGCACGCCCCGAATCATACAGCGTTTTGCTGATAATAATACCAGCACGATTATTATCATTATTCTGATCCACGGCTATTGGAGATGGCTCTATATACTGCAACCGGCCTTCAAGATAAGCATTAAGATCATTGGCTGATTCCGCCTGTTGTTTCAGATTAATAGCAGACTGCACATTAAGATTGGCTACAGATAAATCCGGGTGTGGTTGTTCTGCAAAGCTTAAAGCTTTGGATAATGTAAGGGGGTCGGGTAAAGCAGGCTTGTCTGTTTCCGCAGCGAAACCCGCTGAGGTATGCAGAAAAATCAAACCAAATACTACAAAAAATTTCATTGTTATTTTTACTGACTATTTTTTTTGCGCTGCTGACGCTTGTAACGGGTAAAAGACATTTTCTCGTAAATTTTGTTCTTAACATATTCCCCCATAAGTAAAAACTCATCTACCCCGGATGCCTTGCCAGTGTATCGGAACACTCGTTTACCGGTTAAATCAAAAAAGGCAATAACAGGCGTCGCCCTTACCCGGTGTTCACGAAAAGAAAATTCTTTTTGTGTTTTACTTATACCCTTGAAGTTTTTTATTTCCAGGTCACCTTCGATATCAACAGCAAACATTAAAAAGTTTTTTCGGTAAAATTCCTGCACCTTTACCTGATTTAATATATTTTTTTTCATAAAATGGCAGAAGGGACATTCATCCATTTCAAAAAAAAGCATAACCCCATGCTTTCCCTGTGCCCTGGCGTTGCTGATTTCCTCCTGAAAGTCACCCCAGGTTTCATTGAAAAAATATTTATAAGGATCCCTTGGCGCGCCAGTCGTATCAGTATTCTTTGCCTGACTGGTATTGACCAGCACACTAAAAAACAGCAACATAAAAATGCTGAAAAGATATCTGTTTCGCATACTAAACCTCTAAATATTGTATTACTAAAGCATATAAGTTACTGTAATCTTTAGCACTGTGTATTTACACAGTTAAAAATGTTCACGGCTGCACTATTATACAATTATTTGTACC
>JALTLP010000024.1 GCA_027001895.1 Chromatiales bacterium
ATTTGGTAAGGGGGCATTACAAGGTGTAGGTGGAACCCGCAACTGTGACTGGTGGTTTACCAACGAAGCGGTATTAATTGATACCGCAGGGCGCTATACCACTCAGGATAGTCACCGAGTTGTTGACAGTACCGCATGGGAAGGATTTCTTAACCTATTAAAAAGAAACCGTCGCCGTCGCCCAATTAACGGAGCTATCGTTGCAATCAGCCTCTACGATTTACTTTACCAGACCGAAGAAGAACGTATTGCGCATGCAAAAACCATACGTACCCGCATCGATGAACTAATGGATAAGCTGGAAATCCGTTTTCCAATTTATCTTATGTTCACCAAAACAGATATGGTATCCGGTTTTTCTGAATTTTTTGAAGATCTTGGCAAGGATGAACGTGAACAGGTATGGGGGATTACCTTACCAAATGCAGCAAACGCATCGGACGGCCCCGACCTTGATTATTTAAATGATGAATTTAATGGCCTTATTTCAAGACTCTATGACCGGGTACTTTGGCGAGTGCAACAGGAAACCGATGTTAACCGACGCACGGCAATACAGGGTTTTCCTCAGCAAATGGAAAATCTTAAATTTATAGTCGATAATTTTATCAGCCAGACTTTTGTTAAAAACCGTTACCATTTTCAACCGTATCTGCGTGGTGTTTATTTTACCAGCGGAACTCAGGATGGTACGCCGATAGATCGCCTGATGACCTCGGTTTCATCCAATTTTGGTTTTGTTCGTGAAGTTGCTCAGTCTTCACTGCAACATGGTAAAAGTTTTTTCCTTGGTCATTTATTTAAGGATGTCATTTTTCCCGAATCTGAACTTGTCGGTTCAAACCATCGCTATGAGAAAATATTCAGATGGGTTCAGCATGCAAGTTACGTCAGTGTTGCTGCCATTGGTATAACCCTGGTTGTTGTCTGGCTGGGCAGCATTACAAGACATGAAATGTTTATGTCCGATGTGGAATCTTATGTTGCAGAATTTAATGCAGAAAACAAACGCTTAAATTCCTGGAACAAGGACTTACGTACTGTTTTGCCGGGTTTGAATGTACTTGCAAAAGCCAGTGTTGTTTATGATCAGGAAGAACATCCCTGGTTGTCAGGGCTTGGCCTCTACGATGGTAATGTTGATGCAATGGCCGATAAAGCCTATGCAGCACAACTTAAGGCACTTTTATTACCAAGACTTATTGCAGAACTTGAACAGTATTTAAAACAGGGTTATCAGGGCGGTGATTTGTACAATACGTTCAGAACCTACATGATGTTCCGGAAAACGGAACATATGGACAGTGATGTTGTTACTAACTGGTTCAAGGCAAACTGGAAGCGCAGGCTTAAAGGTGAAGCCACTGTGCGCAAACAACTTGAACAGCATTTGCGTAACCTGCTTGCATTGGATATTAAAAATGCGCCACTTAATCATTCACTGATTGCTTCTACACGCTCATTGTTATTACGTGTTCCAGTTTCCAAGCGAATTTATAGTCGTATTAAATCCAATCCACAATATTCCCAGAAAGTCGATTTGTTAAATCAGTTTGGTATGTCGGTGCGTTCAACTTACAAGGTAGGAAACAGTGCTACACGCAGCCTGACGATACCTTATCTATTTACTAAAGAAGCGTATCGTTCAATAGACTTTTCTGTTGAGTCACCACTTATCGCTAATCTGGTTAATGAGCGCTGGATTTTATCCGATGATAAAAATGCCCGGGTTGACTTTATAAAAGATGATCTGGATGAGATCAGTAAACAGGTAAAACAACATTACCTGGCAGATTATGCAAAACACTGGAATGCTGTCCTTGCTAGCCTGGATGTCTCTGGATTTTCCGGCCTGAAACAGGCTAGTGATGTGCTGGCAAGTTTTACTGATCCGGTTTATTCACCACTTGTATCCATTTTGCAGGT
>JALTLP010000025.1 GCA_027001895.1 Chromatiales bacterium
GACTTTGCTTAACAGTCAACGATGACAGACGAAGTAATCGCTTTTGCTCATTGCTTTGGATTCGTTCAATTAATTGAACGAAAGAATTGTTATTACCTGTTGACAGGCTTAAGGCTCATATGTGTTAGCACTGAATCATGCACTATTTTTCAAATACAATATCGCTATACCAGTCTGTGGCTTTAAAAAATCGGCAACCTTTAGGATTAACCGATTCAATCGCCTCTTTAATCGTTTGATGGATTAGTAGAACAGACGTTTTCTCAGTCAACTCGAATATTTGGCGTTTTCTTAATTCAAACAGGCTCAGTGTTTTTTCATTCAGTACCAGTTTATCAATGTCCCATATCTTTCCATCAACTTCATCATAGTCAATTTCTGATTTTTCTTTATCCAGACAGGCAATGCGATTCCAGACGTGCATATACCAGTAATCTTTTACATCGGAAAAAGGGTCTTTGGGATTCCGTACTTTGACGGGGACTAATTGAACGCCATATAAATCAAGTGGTATCAAGGCATCAACAATTCTTTTTGATATAACAGGTTCTGGGCTTGAATGATAATCTACCCACTCAAAGTTCGGTGAAGCTGAACTCCCCAATCGAAATTTAACCGGTTCTTTAAATTCAACAGGTCGCCCCATCCCAAAGTCACCACTTAGTTGGTCCCATGAAAAAAGAGGGTAATTATCGTTATTACTTCTCCCTATAACATAATATTCTTCTTGTAACATGATTTATTTTCCTATTTCCAGTGGTTGGGTTTTTCTTGGTATGGCGGTGGTTTCTCCCTTTCGGGTCAGGCGGTGATTGCGATCACAGGGACAGGGTTGATTGGGTTTGTTGGTGATGCTCGTAACTCCCGCACAACCGTTATTGCCTGCTTTATAATCCTGTCCATCAGCAGTGATGGTCCAACGGAAGGTATCTATTTTTTTAAGAATTCGTTGACTGTATCGGTTAAGTTTTTCGATCAACGCCTTGGGATTATCGCAGTATTTTCCAGCTTTAATATCTTTAGAAATATCTAATAGATCCATTTGTATTCTGTCTGGATAAGTTTCTCCTTCTGCCTGCCCCGCACTGTGGTTGCTGCGATGTACCGGCACGTGAAGCTGACAGGCCAGTTCCATAAAATAAGGCAGCATCACGCCATTTTTCTTATGGTTAATATCGTAGCCAAAATCCATACAATATTTAGACCAGTCATCATCGTCCATGGCTTCCGAACAAATTAGATGATGGGCTTGCAAGGCGTTTGCCTCGGCATACCAGCGATGGTCTTCAATTTGTTCAATAATATTTTTTCGTAACGTTTGACCATTGCCATTATTATTACCCCACTTATCTGCGAGCGGATGTGCGTCGTCATATCCGCATGGCGTACCACATTTTTACCTTCAATCTTGACATCAAAGGAATAACTGACAAATTCGGTTTCTTTGCCCGTGACGCCGGAGACAATGCCGCCTACACTACCGGCCTGATCGCCGTTGCTGCTTTCAAACGTCGAGCCTTTGAGTGCGGCAGGCTGGCCATTGATTTTGACCGTTTTACTGCCTTTTTTAAGCGTGGAAGATTGGCTGATATTGGGGTAGGGAATAGGAACAACGGCATTGCCGACAGGTGTTTTACAGACATCCGGCGCACCTGCAACGGCTTTGTCGCCACTGCCTTTATGAATATTGCTGCGACTATTGGTAAAAACATCGTGTTTTGACATGAGGCATTCCTTTTGTTGTGCTAACAGTAATATAGACAGAACCTACCCATATCTATCTAAATTTCAAGCTAATTTTTTACGTAATGCTTTAACTGCTAACTTAACTTGCTTCGGGGCCGTGCCACCTAAATGATCACGCGCAGCAACCGAGCCTTCTACCGTTAGCACGTCGAAGACATCGTCTT
>JALTLP010000026.1 GCA_027001895.1 Chromatiales bacterium
GATGTCAGTTTAAGCGATGATATATCCACACAGGCCAGGATAAAAAGCATTCACTCCTCTGCCTACAATTTTCCACAACGAGAACGAGACTATTATAAACCTGCCGATACTCAGGTGCTGGTATTCTTAGAGCCGCTATCGGCTAAGGATGCGCAACTCTGGAAACAGTATGATCGGTTGAAAGTAACAGTACGGGGTCGCAAATGAGAAAACCCTATTTTATTCAGTCCGATAATTCCGCTGTTGACTGTTATGGCGTAGAGTCTGTTCGCCTGGCAGATATTGAAAGTATTGCCTTTAACAAGGTGGCTTACTGGCTGATAGACATGCGCATATGGCAGGATGGCTGGGAACAACTTTGTCAGATTCGTCGACATTTAACCCCGGCTATTTATCTGCGGCCGGTGCTATTTATTATTGACTCAGATAGCATTGCACAGGAAATTGTTACCGCTTCAGATGGCAACCTGCACCGCAGTGTCTGTGATGAACGACTGCTTGAAGACTGGGTATCAAGAGTCGAGCCGATTAATCAGTGGATAGAACACCTGAATAATGCAAACTCGGGAACAGATACCAATATTGCATTTAAAACATTGCGGCTGATTGCGAGCCGAAATATTGAACTTGAACCTGTCACAACAATCAGGCGAAATTCAGGTTATGTTTATCCGTTGTTAGAGCCGCTATTTAACAAACGTGATACGGGCGTACTGGAGACTCTGGATTTTTTAGAATCTCAGCACCTGTTGAATGGCCGTTTTATTTCACGCGCACATTTTTGCAGCCATTGTGCCAGTGCGTTTTTAAATTTTAAGGAAACCTGTCCACAATGTGCATCGGACGATATTAGTAGTGATGAACTGATTCACCACTTTAAATGTGCGTATACCGCAGAAATAAGTCAGTTCAGAAAAGCGGGCAGACTGGTATGCCCCAAGTGTGAGCGAGAACTGAAACATATTGGTGTCGATTACGACAAACCTTCGATTATTTATAACTGTAACGAATGCAGTTACCGTTTTCAGGATCCTAAAATAACCACGCTTTGTTACAACTGTGGTCGGCAGGCTGAACCGGAAAATCAGCAGGTCAGAACGATTCAGGCATTTACTATTTCAGCAATTGGAAAAAATGCAGCGGATTACGGGCTGGACACGCTGTTTACCAATATTCTTGATAATGAGCTTAATCTGTTTTCAGAAAAAGCCTTTAATGATTTTTTAAAAATAGAAAAATCACGAATCGAGCGTTACAAGCTGTCGAAAAGTTCGTTACTTATTATTCGCTTTAACGATCTGGACAAGCTGTATATTAAACTGGGTTCAAAAGCGCGTGAAGTGTTTTATGAACTTAGCATAATTTTCAAGAATATCCTGCGCTATTCAGACGTGATAACAGCAAAGAATGAAACTATCTTTTGTGTGGTGCTGACAGAAACAGACTGTGAGCAGGCGAAAACAGCAATTACAAGATTACAGGAAAAAATTCAGGAATTATTTAAAAGCAATCTTGATTTTACCCCGACAATGACCACCCTTGTTAAGGAGGTCACTCCCGAGCTTGAGCTTGAACAGATCCTTGAAGAGTTTTTAAACGATGCTGATTGAAGACGTTCTTGAATTTTTAGCAGGCCTGAGTACCACACAACTTATAGCGTACTTCTGGCCCTTTTTCCTGCTGGATATGACGCGCTATCTGTTTCTCGACTTTATAATTATATTAATTTACATACCCAAACGTATTTTTGAACATGCACGCTATAAGCAGGCAAGGTTAAACCTCTATCGGGAACGCCCGCTGGTATCGGTGATAGTGCCGGGTAAGAATGAAGGTAAGCATATTCCGAGGCTGGCAGAATCTCTGAAAGAACAATATTATAAAAATTATGAGCTTATTATTGTCGATGATGGTTCTGACGATGATACAGCAGTCATTTGTCGCAAGCTTGAACAGCAGGGAAAAATAGACCTGTTTATCCGCAATGAAATACGCGGTGGTAAGGCATCGGCTGCGAATACAGCTTTTAATTTTTCAAAAGGAAAATACATCGTTCATATTGATGCGGACTCACATCTGAAAATGGACACCATAGAAACCATTCTGTTGCCATTTTATATGGATGACAGTATTGGTGCAGTCGGTGGTGATGTGCGTGTTGCCAATACGGAAAAAAGTTTTGCAACACGCTTGCAGGCTATTGAATATTTTAAATCCATTTCTACCGGCAGAACAATTTCGTCCGAGTTAGGAATTTTACGCATTATTGCCGGAGCACATGGTGCTTTTCGGCGGGACATTCTGGAACGCTTACATGGTTGGGATGTCGGTCCCGGACTGGACGGCGATATTACTCTTAAAATTCGCAAGCTGGGTTTTCGTGTTGTGCATGAACCCATGGCAGTGTGTTATACCAATGTGCCAGAAACGTTTCGTCGGGTTGCCAAACAAAGATTTCGTTGGGACCGTTCCATGATTCGTTTCAGGGTACGCAAACACCGGGATATTTTGTTACCTTCTGCCGGATTCAGTCTGACCAATTTTATCGCTTCGGCTGAGAATATATTTTTTAATCTGGTGCTGGATGTGAAGTGGTGGTTTTATGTGGTGCAGATGATGTTTGTTAATCCTGCATTGTTAGGCTATATTTTTATTATTAATTATGTTCTTTATTTACTGGCTAATATTGTCGAATTTATAATGGCCTGTGCCTTGTTACATTCATCGCTGCGGGCAAAAGATTATGCCCTGGTTCTGTTTTTGCCGTTAATTCCTGTTTATACAGGAATCTTTTTACGCATTGTACGCACTTATGCCTACCTGATGGAATTTGTGCATGGAGCGTCTTACTACGATAAATGGAATCCCTGGAAGGTGTCGCGAGTTGCAAAAGAGGAAAAACTGTAAATAAGACTGGTTATATTACCTGATTCAGACCAATTTTATTCAAGTAAATGGTTTTTCGTCCGCTTATAAAAGGTAAGGCAAACAGATAAATATAAAGGATGTATTTATGTCTTTATATCATCAACACGGTATTACAGCTCAATGGCATGAACTGGTGAGCGAGGCTCAGACAGCCTGTGGTGTTCAGTTAAATACTCCGCTAGAAAGTTATCTTGTTCATACTTTAATTCAGTATACCCAACGTCCTGAAATTGCTGCCCGTATTTTTGCTATTGATTACATGCTTGCGCAACATGAGCAGGGTCAGGTGCGAAATGCACAGTTGCGCGAGTTAGCCGATCAATGTTTATTGTATGCTGGGCTTTTTCCGCAACATGCTAAACGCCGTAATGTTCGTGTTAGTTATTATGTTGATATTGGTCGTAGTGCCTACTTTGAGCTGGGGAATGTTGTATCGGAATGGTCTGCCATCTTCTCAGAGATCAGTGAAAATTTTATTTCACTAATGGACACGCTACTTGCCATTCACCATATCGACCGGGATGACGATGAATATATTCTTGACCATGAGTCTGCCCTGCAAACCTGGCAGGATACACAGAGCAGGCAGGCGCTAAAAATACTCCAGCAACAAATCCGCTCAGATAATATTGTAGACTTTGGCCAGGCCACGGCCAAAAAGCATAAAAAGCACTAAAATCCCCACAACCGCTTATTTGGTAAAAAATTAACAGCTTTGCTGTCAACCATTTATAATCTGCTGCGTTATACCGGTTAATTTCATGCTTTTATGGGGGCGGGTATTTTGCTGTACAGATTAATTTTTGTTTTTTTCGCTGTATTTACAGTCTTTTCATCAACGTTTGCACACGACATACGGATAGGTTATGCAACCGACTCGAGTGACTACACAGAAACCATGCTGGATCTGAACCTGGATGTTGGCGAGCAAACGCAACTTTATGGCAGCGCGTCGGATGCCACAATAAAAGACAGTAGCGGTGACATTGCGACCAATAGTTATTCGGCGGGTATAAGTGGTATAGCCAATGAGCAGCTCGACTATGACATAGGCTATAACTACTGGGGAGCCGAAAACGAAATAACCACGGATACCTGGCACCTCAGTTTATCGCTGTATACACAGGACTGGAAATTTACTTTTCGCCCGGAAAACAAGCAAATAACGCTTTATACCAATACTACCAACCGCCGCACCGTGGACATAGACGGCACTGGCTTTTATAACAGCGTTGAATATTTTGGTCTGGGTAACCTGGATCTACGCTATGCGCATACCAGCTACCATTATGATAAAAATCTTACCGCGCTTAATACCCGCATTGTGCAGTTATTTTTTAGCAATGCTTCTTTGTTATTAAGCGGCGGCTTAATAGAAAAAAAAGATGATTTTGAAGTGACAACCTATCTCGGTGATGCGCGCATTGCGTTGACCTATTCGCAGGTGCTCACGGCGGTTGATAAAAGCCATTCCGACACCTGGGCGCTTAACCTCGACTACGCACTGACAAAGACCGTATCGGTTGAACTCGAAGCCGGTTCGGTCAACCCCGAAGCAGGCAGCTCGGTAAACTTTGGTTCTGCCGCACTACGCTATAAATTCTAATAATATCAGTAGGATATAAATATTTAAGTAAAATCTTATTTGTACCGATATATATAAGCGTAACGTATATATATAAGGTATAAATATGGCCACTCAGGAACCACACAACGGCGCTTCGGTAGAAGCTGGCCAGGCAGATCTTGGCGAACGTCTTGCAGGTATCAGGGAAACCTATGCCGAGAAGTTGCCCGAAAAGCTGGATCAAATCGAGCGGCTATGGAACAAGTTGCGTTACTTCAACTGGACAACCGAAGGTTTAAAAATGCTTTATACCATTACCCATACACTGGCGGGTAATGGCAAAACATTTGGCTTTGAATCGGTATCTGATATTTCACGTAAAATATCAGACCATTTACAAACATATCTTGGCAGTAATGAAATCCCGGACACCACTCAACAAAATGAAATAAGCCTGCTGGTCGAACAATTACTTAAAACCAGCCCACGTCCGGCGGATAAACCGGTTGAAGAATTATCAACAGAAATCAAAGTAACAACAAAGTTAAAACGCCATACTCACCAGGTCTATATTGTTGATGATGACGAACACGTGGCCGATTTCCTCGCCGCACAACTTGATGCTGCCGGTTATCAGACACAATGCTTTTATAATGTCAGTGATGCTATTCAGCAGATTAAAGAAAATGTTCCTTCTGCACTTGTAATGGATATTATGTTTCCGGGTGAAACAAACATGCAAGGTATTCTGGCGGCGGAACAAATCGAAAGTATTGTTGGCAAGCATATTCCCACCCTGTTTATTTCTGCGCGCAGTGACTTAACCGCACGGCTAGGTGCGTTGCGTGCAAAAGGCAATGCCTATTTTAACAAGCCGGTCGACCCGGACAGGCTTGTAACAAAACTTGACGAGCTGATTCTAAGCAAAAAAAGTATTGGTCGCATTGCAATAATTGATGATGACGAATTTGTTTCACAGAAAAATTCAATTATTCTGAAAAAATACCACTATGAAACGCTTGTTGTTAATCAACCTTTACATGCACTGGAAGAAATACAGAAATTTAAACCAGATCTGATTCTGATGGATATTCATATGCCGGACATCAATGGCCTGGAACTTGCGCAAATTATCAAGCAGGACGAAACTTATATGACAACGCCAATATTGTTTTTATCAGCAGATAAAACAGAAGCGGTTAAACAGGCTTCAATGACAATCAGTGGCGATGAGTTTTTAACAAAAGATATTTCGCAGAACCAGTTGTTAAGAAAAATTCATAGTCGACTGGTGTCATCAACAATCATCAGGTCGCAGTTAAAAGAAGTCAGTAAAAAAGATGTTTCAACCGGGCTGGTTACAAGAAAATATTTTTTTAGTTTGCTCGAAAAAGCCATTGCCGAAGCAGACAGTAATACCAATCTGCATTTAATACATATTACTATTGACCATTTTGAGTTTATTGCAAAACAAGTTGGTTTATTAAACTTTGATAATTTTATAAGCCATTTAATCGAAAATATAACGCCGTATTTAAATACATCTGATATTGCCTGCCACGTGGCTGACCAGACCATAGCAATTCTTTGCCCGGAAGATATTCAGACAGTCACCGCCATTGCAGACGATATAATTCAGAACGTATCTGCACACTCCTTTAACCAGGGTGATTCAGGAACTGAATACACCGTAAGTGTTGGTATTGCAGAAATTAATGAACAGTCAACATCCATCGATCAGGTGCTTACCCAGGTTGAACATGCAACCCGTCAGGCTCAGGCACAGGGCGGAAACCAGTACCATTTATATGCTCTGAAGTCACTTGATGATTCTTCAACTAGCCTTGTATCACCAAATCTGGTGACACGTATTTATAAAGCCGTCGATGAACGTCGTTTTAAGCTGGTGTTTCAACCCATTATTGGTATGGGTGACAAGAATGACGAACATTATGAAGTGTTACTACGCCTGGTAGATGAAAACAACAAGCTGTATTTGCCTGCACAATTCTTTCCGGTTATTCGTGAAAATAATTTATTTCACGAAGTTGATCGCTGGGTGGTTGAAAACACGCTGGACGTTTATGCCAATAACCCTAAAATGAAAGTGCGTGGTAACTTTTTTATAAAACTGTCTGGGGAGTCTTTATCTAAAGGTGCTTTTTCTATCTGGGTAAACAACTGCATTAACAGTACCGGCCTGCTGGGTGAGAATCGGGTCACCTTTGAAATTCCTGAAGCCGATATTATTACCCGTAACAAAGATACCAGAAAATTTATTACCCATTTACCGCGACCCACCTGTCAGTTTGCGATTGACCATTTTGGTTCAACCGAACACAGTGAAAGCCTGCTTGAAGAATTTAAAGTGGATTATGTAAAACTAAGCGGAGAGCTGATAAATAAAATTCACAGTGATAACCAGGCCAGTATCAAGTTGCAAAATTTAATTAAAAAAGCGCAGGATGCTAATGTCGAGGTAATTGCAGGCTCGCTCGAAGATCCTAAAACCCTGACCATGCTATGGGCATGGGGAGTGCGCTATTTTCAGGGCTATTTTATTCATTCACCGAATGAAGAACTCGATTACGACTTTAGCAGTCAGAACCACACCCTGGAATAATAGAACAACAGTACAAAACTATCTGCTATAATCCGGTTTTTTCATCGCCGCTTACTCTACACGGCTTATTCCACACGCTGTTTTAAAAAACGGTATCAGGTTTTACATATGGCAAAACAAATAAAAGCAGTCTCCTTAATTTCGGGTGGCCTCGACTCGCTGTTATCGACCAAAGTGATAATGGAACAGGGTGTTCACGTTGAGGGCATCAACTTTTTTACCGGTTTTTGTGTAGAAGGCCATACCCATGCTATTCGTAAAAAAGACAAGGCCAAACCCAAACGTAATAATGCGTTATGGGTTGCCGAGCAACTGGGTATAAAACTGCATATTATTGATGTTATCGAAGAATACAAAGACGTATTGCTAAACCCCAAACATGGCTATGGCCAGAACCTGAACCCCTGCCTGGACTGTAAGGGTTTTATGGTAAAAAAAGCGTTGCAATGGATTAAACAAAACGATTTTGATTTTATTATCACCGGCGAAGTGGTTGGCCAGCGGCCAATGTCGCAACGCAAGGATACCATGCCAGTAATACAGCGTGAATCCGGTGCTGGCGATTTACTGGTACGCCCTTTGTGCGCGCAACACTTACCCGCAACCCTGCCAGAACGTGAAGGCTGGATAGACCGCGACAAATTGCTGGACTTTTCCGGGCGCACCCGTAAGCCACAGTTTGAACTGGCCGAACAGTTTGGTTTTAAAGACTACGCAACACCGGCTGGCGGTTGCTGTTTTTTAACGGATAAATCCTATTCGGTAAAAC
>JALTLP010000027.1 GCA_027001895.1 Chromatiales bacterium
CATTCAGCATATGAACGCGGGGTTAAAATTATCGGCGCAACCAGCCACTATGTCACCGCTGACCTGGACCAGGGCCCCATTATTGCCCAGGACGTTGAGCCGATACGCCATACCGACACAATTGAAGACCTGGTTCGCAAAGGGCAGGATATAGAAAAAATAGTTTTATCCAAAGCAATCTGGTCGCATATAAACTTTAAAACGCTGGTATATAAAAACAGAACGATTGTTTTTGAATAGATAAAAAACCACCGTCACTGCTTTCTTGTAAATTTACATACTTATACAAATTTACCGCTATTCAAGTACAACTCAAATAATTTATGCGAAATAAATTTTTCTGCTACAGCCACAATTCACCATGAAAATCAGATACGCTAGTGTCGGATTTTCATGGTAAAAGTAACACACAACATAGAAGGATCTATATCATTGTTTCTACAGGCTTATTCACACAAAAGTAAGGTTACAACAGGTGACTATTTAACTCAGGATGATTACCGGTGACGCACCAAATCCGTTTTTTCACAGATAAGCTTTGCGCCATCAATGATGCGCAAGGTGTGTCGCTGAAGTAAATCCGGGTTTACATTATAAAGATGCTTGTTTTTAACCGCTGGCAGGTCTTTCCATTTTCGCCAGTCGTCCAGCCACTGTCTATGTTGTTTTTGTAACCCACCAACAATAATAATTTCAACATCAGACTGCACCACAGACTCTACAGATACGGCAGGAGCCAGTACTTTGACCTTCTCAAAAATATTCTCAGCGCCGCATAAGCGCATAACGTCCGAAATAATATGCTGGCCGTTTATTGTCATTAATGGGTTATTCCAGTACTGATAAAACAATTTTACCTTGCGTTTGTTTGCGTAACGTTTTTTTAAATCGTTGTATTTTTTCAAGTAATCCGCTATTGGCTTATCCGCATTGGTATGGGTAAGCAGGCTTAAACGTTTCACAATCGAAGGCAGATCTTTTAAGTGTCGGGGGCGATTGATAAAGACCGGGTAACCCAGTGATTTTAATTTTCCAACAATATGATGCGGATTACCACTGTCCCAGGCAACAATTAAGTCAGGCTTTAATGCTATTATTTCTTCGATACTGAATTTGTTATACGAACCGATTCTTTTTATTTTTTTTGCTGCGGCTGGGTAGTCACTATAGGATACCGTGCCGACAATATACTGACCGGCTCCAGCCGAATACAGCAGCTCAGTAATATGCGGTGCCAGGCTGATAATACGCCTTGCTGGTTTATCGGTGCGAAATGAATTACCAACGTCGTCATTAATAAATTTTTCATCATCGCTGTAAGCAATAGAGTTTATTGCCATAAAAAGCAGCAAAATTAAAAGATTTCTCCCTGTGGTCGAAATGACAGTAGAAAGTTTTTTAAAATTATCCATAAGTATTCAAAACAGGAGCAACATTGTTAAAATACTAAATAATATAACCATCTCACTGTACTCTATAAACGCGCCAGCGATATCACCAGTAATACCATTTAGTCTTTTCATAATGCTTAAACGATAATAAACATAAAAAGCAATGTATACCAAAAACACCAACAATGTTATTTTAAAACCGGTATAAAACCATAAAAAAACCAGACCCAGCAACGCAAATAAAACAAAACTCGCAATATTGACCGATCGCATGGCATCTTCAGCCAGAGATGTCGCCAGCCCCTGCTTACGAACATAAGGTGTAAAAACAAGTAAGGCAACCACACCCGTACGGGCAAACACTGGCACAAACAGAATTAACAATGGATATACCGAAAGCAGTTCATATACAAACACCAGCTTTAACAGTATAACCAGTACAATCGCTATTACTGCAAAAGTTCCGCAAAGTGGATCTTTCATTATATCCAGCGTTTTCTGCTCACTGCC
>JALTLP010000028.1 GCA_027001895.1 Chromatiales bacterium
GTGCCATATTGCTGGTAGCCCTTATAAAAAAACTGGCAGCGATAATTTTGCATGCCGGTTTTAAAAATCACGAAGTTGCAGCCATCATGCTGCCAGATAACCGCAGGGCATTCTGTGGTTTCACGGTCTCCCATATGCAGGCGAATTTCCGTATCGGCAAACTGCAGTTCAATTTCATTTTCTTTGCCCCAGCGTTCTTTCAGGGTGCTATCGATGGTCCAGATTTCAGATTTTGTAAAGTCGGCGATTTTTGACATGGTTACTTCTTGGTGTTTTAAATTGGGCAAAGAATATATGAATTGCTTTTAAATTACTATGCTGATGGTTTGATGTTAAGCAATGCGCGGGGTTTTAGTAAAGCCGGTAGCCCGTATTGCCCCCGTAATGCCAGTCAAATGATGTAAATTTATTGTTTTAGTACGCTAGTTAAAGCTATGCACTTTAGTGCAAGGCTTTAGCTTTGTTTTTTGAAGATAGCATTTTAAGAACAAGCCATGCTGTCATCCCCGAGTGCTTGTATTGGGGATCCAGCGTCTTTAAGTCGTTGAGTTCGATAACTTGATTACCAGTAGGGCTTATTGGACAGGTATAGTTGTTTCCTGAATGGTTCCTGATGGAGTAAGTAATGCTGTGCCCGTAATGGCGTTTGTACTCTGTGCATCCTGGATTTGGAACGCCGTAATCGCGCCCTGTGCCTGGTCGCCTACAAATAATACACTGGCCTGTCCTGTGTTGCCGGAGGAAATGTCCGAAAGGCTAAAGCCGGACGCAATCTCGTTAAGAGGCACGCTGAATGAGGTTGAGGCGAAATAGTTAATTCCTGCAACAATTGCGCTTACGTTGTACTGAGTTAGGCTTTGTTGATTGAAATCGACTGTTAAATCAATCAGAGCGGGTGTATCCGCAATGTTATTTTTTAAATCGGTTGGTAATGTGCCAAAGCCATCAACCGAGTAATAAGTCGCTGAGCCTATGGTTTGCCCTAAGTTGGCTAGCTGGGCAGGGGAGGTCAGGTTTTCGCTGTAGATAAAGTGCAGGTTATCCTGTGTTTGGCTTTTAACCCCGTCATTTAAAACGGTAAACTGCCCATTCCATCTTCCCCAGTTTACACCCAGTTTTGGGTCTCCGCCCAGGCTGGATGGGGCAAGCTTGGCCAGGCCGCTGTCTGCGGTGCCAAGTATGAGCTCATTTACACGCAATTGGTCCAGCTCAATGTCATAAGAGACTTCGCGTGCGGCAACCGGAACCCGGTTTGGACCTAACACAATAGCGTTATTGTTTTTAGGTGTGATTATCACGCCTGCGGCGACCCCGTTAGGTAGTCCAAGGCCGTCAGTTTCATTAAAACTGATTAACATGCCAGAGCCGTTGGGAGCGGTTGTTATTGTATCTTCTACTAATGGCGGCTTACTTAAATCAGGTAGCGCAACCTTAGGGCGACGAGAAAAATCCGGCTGCCCTGGTTCAACAATGACGGCCAGTCGTCGGGGAGCTGATTTGGTGCGTTTGCTAACCCCTTGTTTATTCGTAGAGGACCTGGTTTTGCTGCTATTGGTTAATTTTCCTTTACTGTTTTTTAATACGCCAGGAGGTAGTAAAAATTCAACGGGTGCAGCGCTGGCAGAGGTAAGTTTAAAATACTGATCATTATTAAAGCGATGAATGCCGCTCTGGTTTTCAATTACGATGCTGCCATCCGCCACACCACCATATAAGCCATCATCGACCTGAGTATCGCCATCGTTACAGCTTGCCTGCTGACACAACACGAGAGAATAGTGGGTTCCCCTGATGCCAATCGTCGCAACACTTGTGCGTATTTGGTAATTCTGCTTGTTTTTGTGGCCAATTAAGCCGGTGATGGTTCGAAAGCCGCCTTTTAATAATTCTAATACAC
>JALTLP010000029.1 GCA_027001895.1 Chromatiales bacterium
CAGCTCGCTACCCACCATCATTATTTCCAACTCGGGAGCTAATCACCGGGTCGGGCCAAGCCGGTTCTATGTAACACTCGCTCGTGAATTAAGCCTGCTGGGGTTTCGCTGTCTACGACTGGATGTACCAGGCATTGGTGACAGCATACTGAACGCGCCGGAAAACGAGAATGATGAATATATAAACGCATCGAGCAATGAAATACTCGATGCTATCAGGAAGCTTGGGCCTGATTATCAGCAACAGCATTATATTTTTACCGGCTTATGCTCCGGCTCTTATTTTTCTTTTCATGCAGCACTTGAATTACAAAACTTGCAGATCGATGAATGTATCCTGATCAACCCACTGACATTTTACTGGGAACACGGTATGTCAACTGAAGATTCTCCAACCAGACATTTTGGCGTATGGAACTGGTATAAACGTGCTTTAACAAAACCACAAAGCTGGTTAAAATTATTTTCCGGCAAGTCCGATATCAAACAACTTTCTGCTGCCGTCTTAAACAGGGTAAAAATAAAACTTGGCCCCAGGCTTGACTCTTTAAAGCTGAACACTACTGTTAAAGATATTGATCGTCACCGTAAACAATTGAGTACAGACCTTTTGAAAATATCCAGTAACAATACCTTTATCCAGTTTGTTATATCCCGGAGTGATCCAGGTTATGACATCTTAATGACAAACGCTGCCAGGACTGTCAAACAATTACAAAAACTGAACAAGCTAAATATACAGTTTATCGAAAATGCCGACCACACGTTTTCAAAATATAAACCGCGTAATAATGCACTCAACATCATTATTCAGCACCTGAAAAACAGCTATAACTGTAATTAAAATGAATAGCAGTAATAAAACCACACGACAAGCAAACTGGTTATCGACAGGTAAAGAGGAAATCTTTTACTGGCATCATATGCCAGAAGAAAAATCATCGGATACAGCGGTTATTATTATCAGTCCTTTCGGGCCTGAGTATATGCACTGCTCTCGTAGTGTTAAAATACTTGCCGATCATATCGCTGCAACAGGTTTTCACTGTGTTCGCTATGACCCACCCGGCATGGGTAATTCATCAGCCGATCTTGAAGATGAAAACATCTGGTTAAAATGGCTTGAGGCACCACAAAGCCTTACCCAACACTTAAATAACAAATTCAACATTAAAAATATTATCCTGCTCGGCTTGCGTTCAGGCTGTCTGGTAATGTCAGAACTTTTAAAAAGCTCTGAATATGCAGCATCTATATTCTGGTACCCTCACACTAGAGGTTCACATTATATACGTGGCATCCAGTTACTCGACTCTGTTCTTTATGAAAATGATAAAGTACAGACAGGAGGTACACTCGATGGAGGTGGCTACCCAATTACAGAATCGTTACAGACTGAGATTAAGAAAATTAATTTGCTTAAACAGGATTTTGCAGGAATAAACAAAACCCTGGTTATAAATGATAAGGAAACAACCAGCAAATCCAAATTAAACGAACACCTGCTAAACAACGACATCAATACCGAGTCGATTTATCTAGAAGGCCTTGATGCAATGATTAAACAGGTTGCCTTGTCTAAAGTCCCCTTTAACAATATCGATACAATTTGTAGTTGGCTGAAACATAACTTCACGGATACGCCCAGAAAATCTGAAGCTTTTATTGCAGAGCAACGACAATATAAAACCAGAGATTTTTGTGAAAGCATTGTAAGGATAACATCACCACGAAATATATTTGGCATTCTGACGATACCAGAAAGCAATAACAAAAACAGAATTGTTATTATCGTAAACACCGGTGCTGCACATCATGCCGGCCCTAACCGCTTTCACGTAGAAACAGCACGTATTCTTGCGCTAAAAGGAATAACAACCTTACGAATCGACTTAA